>NZ_CP049239.1:1200346-1500432 GCF_015679985.1 Campylobacter concisus
CTCCAAAAGCTCTCTGGCAAAACCATCACGATTTTTATTTATCTTAATAATATACTGAGTATAAATGTGCTCGCGCTTCTTGACAGGGATTGTTATATTGTGGCACTCGCCAAGCTCTTTATCATAAATTCTTGCGATCTCTTGTCTTCTTTGTATGAGCTTATCTGTTCTTTCTAGCTGCGCAATAGAAAATGCTGCATTTATCGAGTTTATATCATACTTTAAACCAATATCTACGACATCATAAATATAACTCAAGCTGCCGAATTTATCAATGCCATTTACAAGGGCGTAGTTGCGAAGTAGTTTTGCTCTTTTATAAATTTCCTCATCATTTGTCGTAAAAAATCCAACCGTTGATATAGGATTTTGTACACGCGAATGTGTTTGAAAGCACGACAAAAAGGAGTCTGAACCAACTTTTTTGCCATTGTATGTTAGTCCCATACCGCGATTTGCATCATCTAAAATTTTTACGCCGTATTTCTCACAAACCTCCGTTATCTCGTCCATCCTAGCACTTTGACCTGCGATATGAGAGATAAAAGCACATTTTAATTTTTTGTGATTTTGTTCTTTTAGCACTTTCTCAAGGGCGTCTGGGCAGATGTTAAAATCTTCTTCATCAACATCCACAAAAATAGGTTCAGCATCAAAATGTCTAACAGCTTGTGCAATGCTAGGAAAAGCATTTATGGAGCAAATGACCTTATCTCCGCGTTTAGTGTCAAGCGCACTTAGTGCCAAGTGATGTGCGGCTGCGATATTATTTGTGGTAACTACAAATTTTGCACCAAAATACTCTTTTAACTTCTCTTCAAATCTAGCAACGATATTAGTAGTATTTTCAGAGTGCAAAGCCTCCTCAATAAGCTCACTTTCACGCTCAGTGATAGTTGGTCTATAAAACGGAATCTCTCTCATCTTTAATCCTTTAAATTTTCACTATCAACGGCATTTGTCGTTTAAACCTGTTTGAAACAACTCTATTTTCTATATCCGATACTGCTTTTAATCCGAACTTTTTGATGACTTGCTCCTTGTTATTTTCTAAATTTTCTAAAATCTCATCAATAACAGCATAACTGTAACCTATGTCGCCTTCGTCACTTTGTCCATCCCACAAATCAGCCGAAGGTGCTTTGTTGATAAAATTTTTATCAACCTCAAGATGTTTTGCAAATTCAAAAATTTCACTTTTGTAAAGCTCTCCGATAGGATTTATTGCACATGCTAAATCCCCAAATATCGTACCGTATCCAAGCATAAGCTCACTTTTGTTGCTTGTTCCGATAACTAGAGCGTTTATACTAGATGAATAATCATAAAGCAAGCTCATTCTAACTCTAGCTGCTAAATTCCCTTTTCTTAAATTGCTTAAATTTACATCTATCGTTTCGTAAAAAGCATTTAAAATGCCCTCTATGGATAAAACCTTATATTTTATGTTTAGTTTTTCGCATAAATTTAAGGCATCGTCCATATTTTGTCTGTTTGATGATGCTGTTGGCATGATGAGTGCATGAGTTTCATTTGGTTTTGCTCTTGCACACAAAGTCGCTACCACAGCAGAATCAATACCTCCACTAACACCCAACAACAAATTTTTATCTTTAGTTTTATCTTTTAAGCTAAAAACTAAAGTTTCTTCGATCTTTTGATACTCCTTCATTCTTTCTTTGCCTAGATTTGCTTCCTTTTGCAAAAATTATACTAAGTAAATTTAAAATTTTTCTTTAAGTTTAAGTAAAAAGATGTAAAATTTTAAGAAATAATAAATTTAAGGTAAAAAATGAGAGTAATACACAAAAGCTTTGGAGATTTTGGCACTAATTGTTACATCGTTACAAAAAATAACTCATCTATAGTGATAGATCCGGGAGATGGGGCAAAAGATTGGGTTTTACAAAATGCTAAAAAATTAAAAGCCATCCTTTGTACTCACGGGCATTTTGATCATATTTTTGATGCTGGAAAATTAAAAGATGAGCTAGAAATTCCAGTTTATATTAACAAATTTGATGCTTTCATGTGTGAGAGTGATATTTTTGGTTATATGAAAAGTACTTTTACTCCAGATGTTTTGGTTGATAATGATGAAAATTTTAACACTGATGATTTTTGCATCAAATTTCATCATTTTCCAGGACATACACCAGGCTGCTCGATGATAGAGATAGATGACATGATGTTTAGTGGGGATTTTTTATTTAGAGGAAGCATAGGACGCTGGGATTTTCCTTTTTCAGATAAAAATGAAATGTTAAAAAGTCTAGGAAAGTTTAAAAATTTAAAAGATAACTTCACGCTTTATCCAGGACACGGAGAAGGCAGTACACTAGAGGCCGAGCAAAATAATATTGATTATTGGATGGATATAGTAAAAAATAGCTAAAAATTTTGGTGGTATTAATTTCAATTTTCAAACTTTTAAAATACACTTAATTGCTATTAAAAATTTATATTTTTTATAAAACTAAAAGTCAATCAAAAAAGATAGAGAAATTTTATATGTAGTCTATTTTAAATTTTGAAAAGGTCCGAGCGGAAACTCGCTCGGATAAATGTTTTTAGAAGCTATATTTTGCTTCAAATCTTATACGATCTTGTTTGTAACTTTCGCTGTCTTTTTTGTCTTTAGCAGCTGCATACCAAGTTAGGAAATTAAGTTTTTTGCTATATTTGTAGCTAGCTTGTGCATACCACTCATTTCTTTTTGCTCTCTCTTTATTAAGAGTATAGCTTGTACCTTTACCTTGAGTATAACCAGCACCAAAGCCAAATTTATCTATGCTGTATCCACCATTAACAAACCAGTAGTCGTTGTTACCTTTGATGTTGTTGTAGTATTGTCTGCTGCCACTCATTCCGCCATTTAGGATTTTTGCTGGACTAATTAGATCGCCATTTCCATCAAGTGTTACAAATGAAATTTTGTTGCTATTTTTCACATCATCAGCCTTATTTTTAGCATCAAAATCTAAGTAACCAGTATTAAAATTGGCACCAAATAGTTTTGTGCCAGCTTGGATAGCCCGGAAATTTGCATCAGCTACGTCTTTGTGATCTGAGTCATTATGAGCGAATTGGCCCTTTAAGTTTAGGTTTATATCATCAGTTACATTAAAGCTAACTCCTGCATCAACTCCGTAAAGTGTAGCAACTTCAGAAATATTTGCTATAGCTATTTTAAATGCGAGTGGTTCATAACTTCCAAAAGCTGCTAAATAATAAATATTTGCAGGTGAATCACTAAACATATTTGAAGCAACTAAAGTATTTGCCAATGGGCCATTTGTATCACTTTTTTCATTTTCTAAAGCATCAAGTGCTAATGCCGTCAAAGTAAGACCAGAGATGTCAGTATTTACCACCTTAATACCTGTACCCGCTATATCTTTACCATCATAAAACGTGCCCAGTTTTTGTTTGCCAGCTGTAACTGTAGTATTGCCTATTTTGTAACCTAGATACATCTCATATACACCAAAAGAATTTGTTGTATTTGTTTTATCAGTGCCGTTGTTGTTAACATAATCATATCTATTGCTGAAATTACGTCCAGCATTATCACCTGAACCATCATTTGCCTGATATCTTAGGTTTAAAACACCAAAAAAGTTATCGTCAATAGCAGCTTTAAATGCTGTCTGCATTTTAAATGTATGATTGCCTATACTCGATCTTTTGGTGTCTAACTGAGCACTATTTTTATAATGATCATTTGTATAGCGATATCTTGCAAATCCTGAAAGATCTACATTTTTTATAGCTTCTTCAAGTGGAGTTGCACTTGCAACGCTTGAAAATGCACCTAAAGCAACCAAAGCAACTAAGCTAACTTTTGTAAGTTTCATCTAAATCTCCTTTTGATAAAAAGTTTTGAAAGGATGTTATCATAGAAAATTAATTTTATTACTTAATTTTCCTTAAAATTTTTAAAAAATGTTACCAATTATTTACCAAAATAGGATAATGAGATAAAGGTTGTCTTTTTAAAATTTCGTTTTATTTGGGATTAAATATAAGAAAATCAAAAATTTTTACTTACTTTTAGCTATTTGCCTTAGCTTCTTCTCGCTCTTTCTTTTGCCTTATGGCGGCTTCTTTTTGGATATTTTTTTGCTGGGTGACAAAGATATGCTCTTCAAGCGTGACAAGTTGGAATATTCCTTCAAAAATTTTTATATCTTTAACATATCCAAGCACTTTTACTTCCCTTTTTCTGCTCTCTTCAAATCTTGCTTGAGCGTCAAATTCCACCACGTCACCAAGCTTTAGCGGTCCAAAGAAATTTATCCTAGCCCCGATACTAACGCAAAATTCTTCATTAATGGCTAAAAGCGCGGCATGATTTGCACCCATAAAAATAAATCCACTGTGAATAAGTCCCTCAGTATCGCACACCATATCATCTGTAGTAAAAAATCTAGTCTTTGCGTGATTTTTTTCAAGCAAAAATGCCGTTCCACTAAAATTTAGCTTTGTAAGTGGAGCGGTTTTGATCTCGTTTCTTAATGGGTTTTCATCTTCTGGTAAGATTATTTGTGATTCATCTTTTATATCATAGATATTTTCTTCTGCCATTTTTATCCTTAAATTTTAACTCTAACATATGCTCTTTTTGGCGCTGGGTAGCCCTCGATGGTCTTTGTATTGTCATTTGGGTCTAAGAAATTTCCAAGACTCTCACCATCTATCCACTGCGTTTTTCGTTGCTCATTTAGATCAGTCGCCTTTGTTTCAAGTAAGGTAAAATCCCTAAACTTAGCTCTCTCGCACCAGTTTTGAAGTGCCGAGAGTGTCGGTACAAAGTAGATATTTGGAATTTTTGAATACCTATCCTTTGGACTTAGCGCAAAGTCGCCATCCATATCAATATACATAGTATCTAAAAATAGCTCGCCTCCAGGATTCAAAGCCATTTTTAGCTCTTTTAGCATCTTGATAGGATCGCTTCTGTGATATATTACGCCAAGGCAAAAAATGGTGTCAAATTTCGCTGCGTATTCTGGCAAGCTCTCTACTCCAAGAAGCTCGTAAGCGATATTTGAGCGGATAAATTTATTTAAAAAAGCAAACTGCAAATATGTATGCACGCTAGGATCAAAGCCAGTTATGCTTTTTGGATCGTACTCAAGCATCTTAAACATATAATATCCATTGTTGCAACCCACGTCAGCCACGCTTTTGCCAGCTAAATTTAGATGAGGAACAAGAATATTAAACTTAATAAAACTTTGCCACTCGCTATCTATATATATATCATCAAGTAAAAATGGCCCTTTTCGCCAAGGCTTTAGGCTAAGGGCGAGGTCATAAATTTCATCTTTTTTGGCTTGGTCTAAATTTTTAAATTTCACATTTACACTATCTTTTAGCTCAAGCTCGCAGTCAAAATTTGCTAAATTTTCTATCCTATTTAAAATTTGCTTTTGTTGCTCGTTAAATTTGCTAAGATCCACGCTATTTCCAGTCGACGATGTTGTGCGGACACTCTTTTTGGTAGGTGCCAGTCGCGTCATAATACTCTTTACAATCATTATAATATTGCGTCGAAACTCCACGCTCATTCATATAAAGACAACCATTGCAAAATAGCGCTATAAAGCCTAAAAATATAATCTTTTTCATGTGGCGGATTTTATCATAAATAAAAATTTTATGCTAGAATAGCAGGCAGTTTTAGAGCCAAGTTTGGCTAAGATTAAGCAAAAAAGGCATTTTATGCAAAGAAGAGATTTTTTTAAATTCAGTAGTTTTTTAGGTGCAGCGAGTCTGCTTCCAAGTGTCACTCTAGCTAGCGATGAGCCAGCAAATCCAGTTGTTAGAAATTTCGATGTAAATTTCAAACACCAGCTGCTTGAAAAGGGCAAAAGCTCAAAAATTTGGCTACCACTCCCACTAAGCACCACTTATCAGCAACTAACCCAAGACTACGTCATAAACACAACCGCTAAAAACGTCTATATTTCAGATACGCTAATACCTACAATGTATGCTGATTTTGAAGAAAATGAGCCAAGACCTATCTTAAATGTGCAGTTTAAAATTCAAACAACAGAGCGCAACACTGACTTTAGCAAGGTAAATTACGATCCAAACGAGAAGGTAGATCCTGCTGTTTTGGAGTTTTTAAAACCAACTTCACACATCCCAACTGACGGCGTCGTAAGAGCAAAAGCGCTAGAGATAGTTGGAAATTTAAAGGGCGACTTGGAGCGTGCAAAAGCAATCTACACGTGGGTTGCAAACACTATGCAGCGTGATAACAGCATCCTAGGATGTGGCACAGGCGATGTTAGAGCAATACTAGAAAGCGGAAAACTAGTGGGCAAATGCACCGACATAAACTCAGTTTTCGTGGGACTTTGCAGATCAGTTGGCATCCCAGCAAGAGAGATTTTTGGTATCAGAGTTGGTCAGTCTAGATTTTCAGATCAAATGGGTAGCGCAAAAGATGGCGTAGCTAAAATTTCAGGCGGACAGCACTGCAGGGCTGAGTTTTACTTAAAAGGCTATGGTTGGATACCAGTTGATCCAGCTGATGTCACAAAGGTAAGACTGGGCGAGAAGCTAACAAATGACGACGCCAAGATCGTAGCTGTGAGAGAGTACTGCTTTGGTAACTGGGAGATGTGCTGGATAGGCTTTAACTACGGCCGCGACTTTATCTTAAAGCCAACCCCAGAGCAAACTCCGCTAAACAACTTTGGCTACCCATACGCTGAAGTTGATGGCAACACACAAAACTACTATTCGCCAAAAGAATTTAGCTACGACTACGTCTCAACAGAGCTAAAATGAGAGCCTTTTGGCTGATACTAACATCCATAGGTAGTGCTATCGGCGCTACCTTGTGCTGCTTGCCGGCACTTCTTTTTCTGCTTTTTGGTACATCTTTTTCTTTTCTATCTTGGACACAAAATTTATACGAATACCGCGTTCCTTTAAGCGTTATGGCCGTCATTTGCTTTGTGATTTCAGGAATTAGTCTATTTTACAAGCCAAAAAGTTGCAACCTAAGCTATAAAAAGAAAAAATGGATAGTTATATATATACTTTTTGGAGTGATTTTGCTTTTACTCCTTACATATCCGGAGCTTTTAGGAGAAATTTATGCGTAAAATTTTAGTTTTAACCCTTCTTGCACTTAGTTGCTATGCTGATAAAAAGATAGAAATTTCAGTGCCTAGCATGCACTGTCCGCTTTGCACAGCAATAGTTAGAAAGGCTGCTCTTAGCGTTGAGGGCGTAAAAAAGGCAGATGTATCGCTAAAAGAGCGAAAAGCTGTCGTTACAGCAGATGATAAGCTCGATGAAAAAGAGCTTTTAAAAGCAGTCGATTCGACTGGCTATAAGGGCGAGATAAAATAAATTTACGGAGGCAAATATGTCAAATAGTGAAATTTTAAAGAAATTTGAGACACTTTCTGCGATACCGCACTGCAGTTATGAGACTGATAAGATGCGTAATTTTCTAGCTAGCTATGCAAAAGATAAGGGCTGTGAGGTCGTGGTCGATAGCTTTGGCAACATTCATGCGTTTAAAGGCAAACCAAAAATTTGCTTGCAAAGCCACTACGATATGGTCTGCATGGGTGATGCTCCAAAGATTGAGATAGTTTATGGCGATGATGGCTACATGAGGGCTAAAAACTCATCTTTAGGTGCCGATAACGGCATCGGCGTAGCTATCATGATGCAGATGATAAGCGAATTTGATGACATAGAGTGCCTCTTTACAAACAATGAAGAAGTTGGCATGATCGGAGCTACTGGCTTTAGCGGCGAGTTAAAAGCCGATAAGCTTTTAAATTTAGACAGCGAAGAGGACGATAGAGTCACTATCGGCTGTGCTGGCGGTGTAAATTTATTTGCCAATACCTCGCTTAATAGCAAAAAAACAAAAGAGAGCACGCTTTATGAAGTAAAAGTAAGTGGGCTTCCTGGCGGACACTCTGGCAATGAGATACATAAAAATATCCCAAATGCGATCAAGGTTTTGGCAGCATTTGTGACTAAAAATAGCTGCAAGCTTGTTAAATTTGAAGGTGGCGAGCGAAGCAACTCTATCCCAAGCGGCGCAACCGCACTGGTTCTAAGCGATAAAGAGCTAAAAAGTGAGTGTGAAAATTTAAGCGTGAAAAAGCTTGGCATGGGAGATGAAATTTTAGAAAATGGCGAGAAAATTTTAGCACTAATCAATTCATTTTCACAAGGCGTAAGAGCCTATAACTGTGAGCTGGGCATACCACAAGATAGTGTCAATCTCTCGCTTGTAAAGATCAAAGATGATGGCATACTTGAAGTGGAGTTTTTTGCTAGATCAATGAGTAAAGACGGACTAAACAGTATGGAATTTGAAATTTCTGAGCTTGCAAAAGCACTTGGCTTTAGCGTCATTACAAAAGATAGAAACCCGGCTTGGAAGCCTATAGATGATAAATTTGCAAACGATATCTTAGAAGAGCTAAAAATTTATAAGCCAAATGCAAGGATAACAGCCGTTCACGCTGGTTTAGAGTGTGGCGTACTTTTAGAGAAAAAAGCGGGTCTTAGTGCTTGCTCAATAGGACCAAACATCCACTCACCTCACTCAACAAGAGAATGCTGCGAAGTTGAATCTGCGCTTTTTATAGAAAAAGTCGTTCGCGGTATCGTTAAAAAATATAACTCATAAAATCCAAAATTTGCTAGAAATTTCTAGCAAATTTTGGATTTTGAAGATTTAGGATTTACTCGCAAGCACGAGCAAATTTATATTATTTTCCAAACTCATAAACAATCTTGCCACTTTTTATCGTGGTAGTCGCTGCGCCTTTTAGCTTTTTACCAAAGAGTGGGGAATTTATAGATTTTGAGCGGTTTATCTTCTCATCATAAATGTACTCGATCTCAGGATCAATCACAGCAATATCAGCTAGCATGCCCTCAGCAAGCCTGCCTTTATCTTTTAAATTTAGCATTTTAGCCGCATTTGTCGATGTTAGCTCCACCATGCGCTCTAAGCTTATAACACCCTCATTTACGAGCTTTAGAGTGAGTGGCACAAGGGTTTGAAGTCCGATGATGCCAAATGGCGCCTTGTCAAATTCTACTATCTTTTCGTCTGTGTGATGTGGGGCATGATCGGTGGCGATAACGTCTATAAGGCCGCTTTTTAGCGCCTCTCTCACCGCTTTTACGTCGCTTACCTCACGAAGTGGTGGTGACATTTTGAAATTTGTATCGTAGGCATTTTTCAAAATTTCATCGTCGCTAAAGCTAAAGTGGTGAGGTGTCGCCTCGCAAGTGATGTTTATACCCTCTTTTTTGCCCATTTCGATGATCTTTAGCGAGTACTCCGAGCTTACGTGAGCGATATGGATGTGCGCTTTAGTGAGCTTTGCAAGCAGCATATCGCGGCTAACTGCGATCTCCTCTTTCTCTCTTGCCATGCCGCGAAGTCCAAGTATGGCTGAGACCTTGCCCTCGTGCATGACGCCCTGCCTGCAAAGCGAGCAGTCCTCTGAGTGGCTTATACAAAAGCTACCAAACATGCTTGAATACTCAAGTGCTGCTCTCATCACGCTTGAGCTAGTCACTGGTAGGCCATCATCACTAAATGCGACTGCGCCAGCCTCTATGAGATCGCCCATTTCGACGATCTCATTGCCACCAAGCCCTTTGCTAATGGCTGCAATTGGCAAAAGATCGATCAGCCCGCAGTTTCTTGCCTTTTCTATCATCGCTCTTGTGATCGAGGCGTTGTCATTTACTGGGTTTGTGTTAGCCATGCAAAGGCAGGTAGTCACTCCCCCAGCTACGGCCGCCTGCGAGCCTGAGATGATGTCATCTTTATACTCTTGACCAGGATCGCGAAAATGCACGTGCATGTCGATAAGTCCTGGCATAACGAGCTTATTTGTAGCATCGATGACCTTATCAGCCTCAAATTTCTCACTTCCGATTTTGGCTATTTTACCGTTTTCTATTAGGATATTTGCCTTAAATTTCTCGTCGCTATTTACGATAGTGCCGTTAATTATTGCTATTTTCATCGTTAGCCCCTATTTTTTGCAAGCGTATTTAGTATCGCCATTCTTATAGCAACGCCGTTTTCAACTTGATTTAGTATGACTGAGTGTGTGCCATCAGCCACGTCTGAGTTTAGCTCTACGCCCCTATTTATTGGCCCTGGATGCAACACGATAGCGTCAGGCTTTGCTAGCTTTATCCTATTTTTATTTAGTCCAAAGAATTTCGAGTACTCTCTCGAGCTTGGAAATGCCACGTCCGCACCACCACGCTCTAGTTGGATGCGAAGCATAATGATGACGTCGCTACCCTCGCAGGCTTCTTCCATATTTTTGCAAATTTGAGACTCAAAGACCTCAGCATCTTTTGGCATCATCATCCTTGGTGCAAAGAGCTTTAAATTTATGCCAAATTTCTTCATCGCCCAGATGTCTGACCTTGCCACGCGGCTTCTAGCGATGTCGCCGATGATCGCCACGTTTAAATTTTTATCCAAAATTTTGCCATGCTCTCTTAGCGTGAAAAGATCAAGCAGAGCTTGGCTTGGGTGCTCATTTGTACCGTCCCCTGCATTTACGACGCTAGCCTCTGTTCTATCCGCTGCAAATTTTGCCGCTCCAGAGCTTGGATGACGAAGCACGATGATGTCAGTTCTCATCGCAGCCATGTTATTCATCGTGTCATTTAGGCTCTCGCCCTTTGTCACACTAGAGCTTGATGAGCTGAAATTTATCGTATCAGCCCCAAGTCTCTTTGCTGCGATCTCAAAGGATGTTCTAGTTCTTGTCGAGTTTTCATAAAATGCGTTGATCGTGGTCTTTCCACGAAGATAGTCATTTTTTTTCACTTGGCTTAAATTTAGCTCCTTAAACTCTTTCGCCGCCTCTAGAAAATATAAAATTTCTTCTTTGCTAAGCTCTCTAGTTCCTATCAAATCTTTATGTTTGTAGCCCATTTTAAGCCTCTTAAATTTATTTTGCTACGAAGTCGCAAGCTGGTTGGTAGCCGTTATCACAAGCTTTTTTAAATAAAGCCTTTGCTTTTTCTTCGTTTTTTGCTTCGTTTGCGTCTTTATCTTTTACAAGGCCATAAGCGATCATTTCGCCTAGTTTTTCGCACGCCATACCCTCATTTTCGTCACACATTTTTGTAAAAATTTTCTCAGCCTGAACTCTATCTTTTGCTACGCCGTCTCCGTTAAATAGCATGATAGCATTCATTGTGCAAGCTTTTTTCTCGCCCTCTCCGCAAGCCTTATTAAAATAAAGATAAGCTTCATTAAAATTTTTCTTTGCATAAAGCTCGTTTGCTTTGTCTAAATTTTCATTTGCCATAGCATTTAACGCAAAAACTGCTGCCACTAAAACTAAAATTTTCTTCATTTTCTTTCCTTATTTAAATAATTTCGAATGATGTTTTTTCATATATTCAACTATCTCTATGACCTCATCGCTTCCGCTAGCGTCAGAATTTTCTAACGCATCATCGATGCACTCAACATAAAGATTTGCCGCCTCTTCAAGTTTGTCTTTTTTTACTCCAGCATAGTAGAACATCGCCTCAAGCACCATACTAAGCTCATAGCTAAGTTCTTCTACGCTTACCTCTTCTTCTTTCATATTTCCTCCTGTGTTTTTTTGGTTATTAGATCAACTATCTGTGCCTTGATCGGCTCATAGCTAAAGCTATCTTTAAAATTTGCAAATAATCCGCCGCTTGCGTTCACGTGTCCGCCGCCGCCAACTAGGTGCTTTGCCATGGTGCTAACATCAAGCTTGCCATTTGCGCGAAAGCTTAGTGTTTTTTTATTTGTCACGTCGATAAAGAAGTCAAATTCAGGATTTGCCACTAAAAAGTCGTTGCCAATAACCGAAACGTTGCCGACATTGTAGGTTAAAATTCCTTTATGATCTTTATAACTTATGCTAAATTTCTCTTTATTTTCACTAAGTTTTTTTACGACATAGCTTGAGATTAGATTGCTTAGCGTATCGTCTTTATCCTCTTTGAAAAATGACTTCTTAATAGCATGCACCTGCATATCAAGGCCGATATAGTCGTTTTTTTCGTTAAAAAATTTGCTTGCTTCTTTTAGGATGTGATCCATATAGAGGTTGTTTTCAGCTTCAAACATCACTTTATTTATCTCTTTAGCATTTGCCACAAGCCCCAAGCAGACCTTTCCCATCTCAAAATTTTTATCATCTTTTAGCCAGATATCTACGGCATTTACGACGTCACTAAAAATTTCAAGCTCTTTGTTTTTGCCAAAAATTCCTGCAAAAAAATCATAAGTGATCTTTGTGGCGCACCTTGAGCTATCTAAAAAATACCATGGATAGGCACTCGCACACTCTGCACCGCTTTGGTGATGATCTAGCAAAAATAGCTTTATATTTTTACCCCTTATCATATCTTCAAAGCTCTCACACTGAGCTAGGCTTAAATTTAGATCAGTGATCAAGATGATGTTTTTATCATCATTTGAAGCATCTATCTCAGCTAAAATTTGAGCAAATTTATCATCTATCTCCCTGCCGTAGTTTGAGTTTAGAAATTTCACATCTTTGAAGTAAAAATTTGTTATGTATTGCGCGCCGTATCCGTCAAGATCAGTGTGTGAGAGGTGATAAATTTTCATCGTTTTCCTTTATAAATTTTCTATTTCTATGACGCCAACCGTTTCAAATGGCGTATTTGCCGAGATCTCAGCAAAGCTTAGCACCACGATATCGATGGCAAAATTTGCGCAGATATTTGCTATAAATTTTCTTAGGCTTGGCTCAACGCAAAGCACCATTTCTCCGTGCTGGCTCATCGGACGTTTCTCTTTTTCATGTCTTAGAGCCTGAACGATCGCTGAAGTTTGAGCCACATTTATCATCAGGTGATACGCGCCATCTTTATACTGCACCGCGTCCATAAGCTTTTGCTGCGCAGCACTATCTAAAATATAAAAATTTAGCTGACCTTTCTCATCGACATAAAGCGAAGTGATGACGCGTGAAAGCGCTGCGCGCACGTGCTCGATGATCATGTCTAGGTTTTTGCTAACCTCAGCGATATCGCTAATTGATTCAAGTATGCTAAGCAGATCTTTGATCGGGATATTGTCTTTAAGCAGTGCTTTTAAAACCTTTTGGATCAAATTTATAGGTGCGATCCTTAGCGTATCCTCGACCACAACTGGATAGTCGATCTTTAGCTTGTCTAATAAATTTTGCGTCTCTTGGCGAGTTAGAAGCTCGGCTGCATTTTGCTTGATAAGCTCACTCATATGCGTTGATATGACGCTTGCAGGATCAACTATTGTGTAGCCGCTAAGTATGGCGTCCTCTTTGACGCTAGCATCGATCCAGAGTGCGTCCAGCCCAAAAGCTGGCTCTTTTGTCGGAATTCCCTCGATATCTTCGCTAACTAGACCGCTATCCATCGCTAGAAATTTATCAGCATAAATTTCACCATGACCGATCACGATACCTTTTAGCTTAAAGCGGTATTCGTTTGGCGGTAATTGAAGGTTGTCACGAATTCTTATCTTTGGCATCAAAAAGCCAAGACTTGAAGCGATATTTCGCCTCATAGCACGAATCCTCTCAATGAGATCCACATCAGCTAGCTTTAGCAGACCATATCCTAGGTCGAGCTCTAAAATTTCAAGCTTTAAGATGTCGTTTATCTTTGTCTCTTCTTCTCTTGCTATCTCTTCGTCGCTCTTCTTTGGTACCTTAGTAGTGGCACCACTAGCAGCTGCACCTGCTCCGCTTTGCGTAGCGGCTCCAGCTTTTTTAGAAGCTGTTTTGTCTTTTGACGCAAGGCTTAAATTTAGCCCGCCATCTTTGGTCTGCTTGATGATGTAGCCAAGTCCCAAAAATAGCACTGCTATAAAGCCAAGAGAAAGAGTCGGAAGCCCTGGAACAAGGGCAAACATAAATAGTATGAAGCCCACTATCAGTAAGGTTTTATAATCCCCTAATAGCTGATTTAACGTGCCTTCTGCAAAGTCCTCATCGTCCTTGCTAGCCCTTGTGATGATGATAGCAGTCGCTGTTGATGTGATAAGCCCTGGGATCTGGCTCACAAGTCCATCGCCGATAGTAAGGATCGTATAGTACTGAGCCGATGTCGCCATATCAAGGCCGTGTTGAAATGAGCCGATAGCAAAGCCGCCGATGATGTTAATTATAGTGATGATGATGCCAGCGACGGCGTCACCTTTTATAAATTTAGACGAACCATCCATTGCGCCGTAAAAATTTGCCTCACCGATGATGGCTTGGCGTCTTTCACGCGCTGTTTTTTCATCAATCAAACCTGCGTTTAAGTCCGCATCTATCGCCATTTGCTTACCTGGCATCGCATCAAGTGTAAAACGCGCTTGCACCTCGCTCACACGGGTTGAGCCCTTTGTTACGACCATAAAATTTATGAGAACCAAGATACAAAAGACGATGGTGCCGATGACAAAGTTGCCGCCAACGACGAAATTTCCAAAACTTGAGATGATCTCGCTGACCGCTTCTGGGCCGTTGTGACCTTCGCTTAAGATCATACGCGTGGTTGCGATATTTAGCGAGAGGCGAAAAAGCGTAACGATAAGGATCAGTGTCGGAAATGTGCTAAGATCGGTTGGTTTTGGCACATAAATCGAAATTAAAATTATAAGCACAGAAATCGAGATCGAAAGTGCCAGGAAAAAGTCAAGCACCGCGCTTGGAAGCGGTACGATGATGATAGCAAGGATGGCAACAATGATACCAACGATGCTAAGACTTTTAAACTTAACAATTGGCGCAAGAAACGGTGCAACAAGAGTTAAGATGTTATTTTTTTGCTTTGCCAACTTTACTTCTTAACGATGTCACTTAGTTTTATCGCATCAAGCATCTCGTCGATCTTGCCTTGAAGACCGCTAAACATCGACCAAATTTGACAGCTTGAGGCTTTATTTGACGGGCAGCCATCTGCAGAAGATGAGCACTCAAAGACGTTAAGTTCACGTTTTTCAGCGCACTCTATTATCTTTTTTATGCTTAAATTTTCAGGTTCGTTATTTAGCGCGAAACCGCCATTTGCCCCTTTAAACGACTTTAAAATTCCATCTTTTGCAAGATTTTGTAAAATTTTGGCTAAAAAGCTTTTTGAAATTTTAAGTTCATTTGAGATCGTATCAACATCAACTGGAGATGATTTTTGAGATATTAAAATAAGTGAAAGTAGAGCGTATTCGCTTGCCTTTGTAAAAAGCATTTATCTTCCTTAAGTCTTTAAATAGCCCTAATTTTATTAAATTTTTACTGCATTTTTCATTAATTTTTAAAAAGCGTAGTTTTATCTAACTTTATGTTTTAAATGCTATAATCGCTCTTTCAAAATTCACCAATCAGGAGGTCATTATGGCTTTGGATTCGGCTAAAAAAGCTCAAATAGTTGCGAAATTCGCTAGAAAAGAGGGAGATACAGGCTCTCCAGAAGTTCAAATAGCTCTTTTAACAGCTAGAATAACTGAACTTACAGAACACCTTAAAATTTTCAAAAAAGACTTTTCATCACGTTTAGGTCTTTTAAAACTAGTTGGTCAAAGAAAAAGACTTTTAAAGTATCTTAAAAACAAAGACTACACTACATATTCAAAACTAATCTCTGAGCTTGGCTTAAGAGATAAATAATCCATCGGAGAGCGATCTGCTCTCCTTATTAAATTTCCTTCATCCATAATTTTTATTCAAAAATTTACAGTCTATTTTAAAATTTTCTATCTTTAGTATTAATTTATCTACTCACAATATGACTAACCTTTTTAAATAAGGTAAAATTAGAATTAATTTCTTCATTTTATATAAAAAGCTAAATCTCTATATCTTTATTTCTTTTATAATAAATTTATTAATTTTAAATAAATTTAAAATCCCTAGATAATTGACTTTAGTGGAACTAAATTAATTCTAGCTTAAATTATAAATTTATTTTTATAGATAAAGAATTTTTATTAAAGATTAAGAATCTGGCTACTAATATTATCCATATAAAAATATGCATATATTGCATAGCAAAGGAGAAAATGATGAAAGAAGGCAAAGTCATCTGTCCTTATTGCGGGACAGGCTGTCAAGTAACCTTGCATGTGGAAAATAATGTCGTTCGTGCCGCCACTGGCGTTGAAGACAATCCAGTCAATCAAGGAAATTTATGTTTAAAAGGCTTTTATGGCTGGGATTACGTTGCAAGTCCAGATAGACTCACAAAACCATTAATTAGAAAGAAAAATGGCGTATTTTCAAAGGATGGTGATTTTGAGGAAGCTAGCTGGGATGAGGCACTTGATCTTGTCGTAGAAAAAATGAAAGAAACCAAAGCAAAATATGGCCCAGACGCATTAGCTGGAAATTTCTCAGCACGTTGTACACTTGAAGACAACTACGTTGCTCAAAAACTAATGCGCGCAGTAATTGGCACAAATAACGTCGATCACTGTGCTAGAATTTGACACGCTCCGACAGTAGCAGGACTTGCTAAAACAATCGGAAACGGAGCTGCCACTAATAGCTTTACAGAGATTGGCACTTATAGTAACTGTATATTAATGATAGGCTCAAACCCAGAAAATGGTCACCCAATCGCAGCTATGCACATCCAAAGAGCACTAAACCGCGGCGCAAAGCTAATCGTCATCGACCCTATTAAGACCGAGTTTGCAAGCAGAGCTGATATTCACTTACAACTAGAGCCTGAGCACAACATCCCGGTTATCAACGCACTTCTTTACACTATCATCGAAGAAGGCCTTGTAAATGAAGAATTTGTAAGAGATCACACAATAGGCATTGAGTATGTCAAAGAAGCTGTAAAAGACTATGCTCCAGAGGTCGTGGCTAAATACACAAGGCTAAATCCAGAGGATATCAGAGCGGCTGCTAGAATGTACGCTACCACAAAGCCAGCTGTCATCACTCACGGCATGGGTGTAACTCACTTTAACCACGGCGTTGGCGGAGTTTGTGATGTATCAAATTTATTCTTGATCACTGGCAACATCTGCGAGCTTGGCACAGGCGACTTACCATTAAGAGGACAAGAAAATGTTCAAGGCTGCTGTGATATGGGCGTTTTACCAAATATCTTCCCAAATCTTGGCTCAGTCACTGATCCAGAGCAAAGAGCTTGGTTTGAAAAAATGTGGCACCTAGAACCTGGATTTTTGAGCTCAAAAATAGGCATTCACAAAACCGAAGTACCTGATGCGATCCTTGATGGCAAAGTGCATTTCTTCTGGACTATCGGAGAAAATCCAGTCATCTCTGAGCCAAATACCAACCACTTTTTAAAAGGTATCGCTCATGTTGATTTCTACGTCGTGCAAGATCTATTTTTAACTGAGACTTCACTAAAAGCTGATGTCATACTTCCAGGTGTTGCAAGTAGCGAGAAAGAAGGACTTTATACAAACGCAGAGCGCCGCGTACAGCACAACGAAGCAGTCATCACACCTCCAGGAGATGCTAGACAAGACTGGTGGATCGTTTGTGAGATCGCACGCCGTTTAGGAGCAACTGAGGGCTTTAACTTCAACTCACCAGAAGAAATTTGGGAAGAAGTTAGAAAATGCGACCCAAGACGATATGGTGGCATGAGTTATTACCGTATCAAAAAGTATCACGGACTTCACTGGCCATGTCCAAATGAAGATGATATGGGCGGTCAAAGCTTGTATCTTGATAAGAAATTTTTCACACCTGATGGCAAAGGTCGTTTTGTGCCATGCCTCTTTGTGGATAAGGCCGATAAGATCGAGAGCGCAAAACTTGAGTTTGCTAAGAAGATGAATATGTCGCCTGAGTATCCTATCATGGCTGGCTCAGTCGATGAAAAGACTGACGATGAGTATCCGATACAGCTTCTAACCACTAGAAAGGTCTATCAATACACCGTTGGCACTATGACAAGACGCTCACGAGCGATCGAAGAAGGTGGAGATAGTATCGGGCCTATCGCCGAGATGAATCCAGCACTTGCGGCAAGATATGACTTAAAACAAGGCGACTTCATCAAAGCATGGAGTAGATACGGCTACATCGTCGTAAAAGCCGAAGTAACAGACATCGTGCCTGACGGCATCATCCAGATGACTTTCCACTACTGGGAGAGCTCTTGCAATGAGCTAACAAGCAGCGGTTGGGACTACATCAGCAAGACTCCGACATTTAAAGCAGCTATTCAGATCAAAAAGATCGATGAAGAAGAATTTTTACGAGTTCGCGAACTAAAACGCATAAAATTCCAAACTTCAAAGATCATCTATGATGACTTCCACCATCACGGAAATGCAGCGATAAATGAGTAAATTTAGCGGGTAACCCCCGCTAAATTTCTTTACTACCAAATTTCATAATCCAAAAATTTTGACATTGCGAAGCCAAAAAATCTAAATTTTAACTTCACTATTTGTGGTTAAATTTTATATTTAAATACAAAAGCAGATATTTTTAAATTTATTTAAACGCCAAAAAACTCATAAAATTTCCCCATTTAAATGTGCTCTCGACTCGCTTAAAGCCAGCATTTATGGCTAAGTTTCTATTTTCTTCTTCGGTGTATGGCACCAGCACATTTTCAAGCGCCTCTCTTTTTTGGGCGATCTCATAGCGTGAGTAGCCTTGTGCTTGTTTGTAGTCCTCGTAAATTTCTATGACGCTTTTAGTAAGCTTTTTATCTTCAAAGATGATCTTTTCACTAAATAAAAAAACTCCATTTTCATTTAGTCCGTTATAAATTTTTTGCACTAGATCGGCCCTTTTTGGCGGTCTGATAAACTGCAAAGTATAGTTTGCTAAAACTGCGTCAAAGTCCACTAGCTCATACTTTAAAATATCATCAAGCAAAAATTTTATCTTTGCTCCATAAGCTTTTGCTTTATTTTTGGCATTTGCTAGCATAGCTTCAGAGTTATCCACGCCGCTTAGCACGAGATCGTTTCTAAGATTATTTAGTAAAAGTAAGCTATTTGCCGTCGAGCAGCCAAGGTCGCACACTTTTGCTGATTTTGGCAAAATTTTAGCAAGTAGTTTTGCGTTTAGATTTGAGCTCACGTCGTAAAATGGCACCGAGCGCGAGATCATATCGTCAAAAACGCTCGCCACAAAGTCGTCAAATTCAAACTGCTTGCTTATAGGCTCCTTAAAAATTTCATCTCTCATATACCAGCTCCGTATCCATCAAAGTATCTCATTGTCTCGTTGCCAAAAAGATCGCACACGCCAACACAAGCTCTAGCTCCGTTTATATCGCATTTGATCTGTTCTTTTAGCCCTTCAAGTGTGTCAAATTTTTTATTATCTCGCAAGCGTTTTATAAAACAAACCGCGACATGCTTCGCTACTTTTGGCGCGACCTCGTCTAAGATGTATGTCTCGACGCTAAAATTTCCATCCGTGCTAAGTCTATTGCCTATAAATGTGACCGAGCCATAGGTATATGAGCCTATCCTAGTTCTTGTGGCGTACACGCCGTCTTTAGGCAATAAATAGTTTTTTACATCCAAATTTAGCGTTGCAACTAGCTCCTTTGCACCGATGCCCTGCCCTTTTATCACGTTGCCCTCGACCGAGTACTCCCTGCCTATTAGCCTGTTTGCCTCTTCAATGTTGCCTTGGCGTATCAGCTCCCTAATGGATGAGCTATGCACGCCCATGCCGTCATAACAAACCTCATCAACGACGACCACCTCACCATCAAAAATTCTTTTCAAATCGTGCTTATCCCACGCTCTATTTCTGCCAAATCTAAAATCAAACCCAACAACGATCTTTTTTAAATTTTTAAAATCATGTTTTAGCATCGCGATAAATTCCTCACCACTAAGCCCTTTTATACTCTCAAAATCGTACAAAAAGCAAGGATAGTTTGAGTACTCGGCTCGCTTTAGCTTTGGCGTGATGTTGGCTTTATTTTTATCGATCACGACAAGTCCGCCAAACTCGCCAAGCTGCTTTAAAAGCTGTTTGTGCCCCCTATGCACGCCGTCAAAGTGCCCGATCGCAACGGCAGTGATGTTATCTTTTGTTAAAAGCGTAGAAAAATTCGGCATTTCCCTCTTTCCCTTTTACTTCGCACTCTTTGCAAGCTATCATTTTAAATCCTAAGCCATTAGCCATCACTTCAAACCTCTTCATTGCTAAATTTATAGCTTTCATATCAGTGACGACGCCTTTTTTATTTCGTTTTACGCCAACACCCACTTCAAATTGTGGCTTAAAGAGTGTGATAATGAGCGAATTCCCACTTGCTAGCTCACAAATAGCAGGCAAAATTTCAGCCAAAGAGATAAAGCTAACATCGCAGGTTATTAGATCAAATTTATCTTGCTCTTGCTTGGCAAACTCTCTTATATCGGTCTTTTCATAAATTTTTACTCGCTCATCGCTTCTTAGACTGGCATCTAGCTGATCAGTGCCCACATCCACACCAGTCACGCTTTTTACGCCACGCTCAAGCAAAATTTGCATAAAGCCACCAGTCGAGCTACCTATATCAAGCGCATTTTTGCCAGTTAGATCAAATTTCATCGTCTCCAAAAAGCTCTTTAGCTTCAAAGCCCCTCGTCCAACGTAAATTTCATCAAGCAGCGAAATTTTAGCCTCGCCAACCTCGCTTGAAACCTTGGTGCAAATTTCTCCGTTTGAAAGCACCTTGCCAGATTTTATTAGCTCGCTAGCCTTGTTTCTGCTTATGTTTAAAACGCTTGCGACGTAGTTATCAAACCTCAAGTTTTAGCCTCTCATATTCGCTCTCATCGATCACTCGCACGCCTAGCTCATTTGCTTTATCAAGCTTACTGCCAGCCTCATCGCCAGCTAAGACAAAGTCCGTTTTTTTAGAAACTGAGCTTGAAACCTTTGCGCCAAAACTCTCAAGCTCCGCCTTTATCTCATCCCTTGGGCGACTTAGCGTGCCAGTTATGACGACCGTTTTGCCACTTAGCGCATTTGAGATGCTCTGCACCTGCGTCACGCTTGGCTGCACGATCTGGCTAAGGTCTAAAATTTCATCTCTATTTACCTCGGCAAAGTCTATCAAGCTGTTTGCCATCTCCACGCCAAAGCCCTCAAGCGAGGTTAACTCTTCAAAACTAGCGTCAAGCCAGCCCAGCCCAAAACGACTTGCTAGCTTTTTAGCCGCCACTTCGCCGATGTGCTCGCAGCCAAGACCTGTGATAAAGCGCGATAGCTCCGCACCTTTGCTAGCCTCTATCGCATTTAAAAGGTTATTTACCTTTTTTTCTTTAAAGCCCTCAAGCACCATGAGATCATCAAATTTAAGACCGTAAATGTCTTTTATGCAGGAAATTAGCCCCTTATCAAATAGCAAATTTACGATCGCGTCGCCAAGGCCGTCGATATTTAGGCATTTTTTCGATGCGTAGTGGATTATTGAGCCCACCACTCTTGCCCTGCAGCTTAAATTTTGGCACTTTACAAAGACCCCTTCATCAAGCAGGTGCGAGCCGCAAACTGGGCAAAATTTAGGCCTATCAATCGCTTGCTCGCTGCCATCTCGCCTATCCTTATAAACCTTTGTTATCTTTGGTATAACATCACCTGAGCGGATGATACCGATATAGTCGTTTTTCATAACGCCAAGGCGCTCGATCTCGTCAAAGTTATGAAGTGTGGCGGATTTTACATTTGCACCATCGATATTTACCTCATCAAGCACGCCAACAGGCGTTACTACGCCGCTTCTGCCAACTTGAAGTGCGACATCTTTTAGCCTAGTCACCTTTTCAATGGCTGGAAATTTAAACGCCACCATAAATTTTGGAAATCTGACCGTATAGCCTAGCTCTTCGCAGCGCGTAAGGTCATTTACACGTATCACCATACCATCCATCATCACGCTTTTTGAGTCACGATTTGCCAAAAGCTCGTTGTATGCAGCCTCAAGCTCGTCTTTTTTTAAAATTTTGAAAAAATCATCTCTTTCAAAGCCAAGATCACGCACAAATTTCATCACCTCGCTGTGATCTTTTAGCCCAAGGCTCTGCTCGCCCACACCCCAAGGTATGAAAAGTAGCTTTCTTTTAGCAGTCACCGCACTATCAAGCTGTCTTAGGCTTCCGGCAGCTGCATTTCTAGGGTTTGAAAGCGGCGCCTCACCCTCTTTTGCGCGCTCTGCGTTTAGCAGCTCAAAATCTTCTTTTTTTATAACAACCTCGCCCCTGATTTCAATTAGCCCTTTGTAATCAATGTTCTTTAAAACAGAATTTATCGTCTTTGCATTTTGCGTCACATCTTCGCCTGTAACGCCATCGCCCCTAGTTATCGCCCTAACCAAAACGCCGTTTTCGTAAAGCAAATTTAGGCTCGCTCCGTCAAATTTTGGCTCAGCGACAAAGGTTAGATTTTCTTTCTCGCCACGCTTTAGCCACGCATCAAGCTCAGCTAGATCAAAAATATCTTCCATACTCCACATGCGTTTGATGTGATTAGCCTTGCTAAAGCCCTCTTTTATGGTGCCGCCCACACGTTTTGTAGGTGAAAAGATAGAAATTTCGCTTGGATTTGCCTGCTCGAAGTCTAGAACTGTGTGATATAGCGCGTCATACTCCTCGTCGCTTGCAAGTGGCTCGTCATCGTCGTAGTAGGCCTTTGCCCACGCATTTAGCATATCTACCGCTTTTTCGTACTCTTGTTTTGTCATTTTTGCTCCAAATTTACACCGCATTTTATCTTAAACATGCTTTATAAATGATCCCAATTTAGCTCTCTTGCGTCACATAAATGGACATTTTTATAGACCTTTACAATCTCGTCCCTAGCCCTCATCAGCGCAAAGTCAAGCAAATTTTGCCCACGCCACTTCATAGGATTTTGCGCATTTTCATCGTTTGCAACCAAACCTATGCCCCAAATTTTATCAACAGGGCTTGCCTCGACTAAAATTTTACTCCCTGTCCGAAGCAAAAAATCACGCAAAGAGACATTTTGGCTAAATTTTAGATAGCTCGCATTTAGCACGACGCCAAATTTGATCTCATCCCAGACCTTAGCGTCAAAGCCTCGCACCTGTCTACCAAGTGCCTTCATCTGCGCTGGATCTTTGGCGGACAAAATTTGCTCCAACGCCTCTTTATCACCAAAGCACTTAGCCTTTTTAGCCTTACACTCTACCAAAGCGTGGCTTGGCTCATCGCCTCGTGCATATCAAAAAGCTGTCTGTGCTCGGCCACATCGTGCGTTCTTATGATCTGCGCGCCGTTTTCGAAGGCTTTTAAGTGCAGATAAAGTGAGCCTGGCAAGCGCTCCTTAACCTCGCTTTTATAGTAGTGGTTTATGACTGATTTGCGGCTGGCACCTACTAGTAGTGGGCAGCCAAATTTTAAAAAATGCTCCAAATGCTTGATAAGCAATAAATTTTGTTCAGCCGTCTTGCCAAAGCCAATACCCACATCAAGCACTAGCTTTTTGGCACCAAGCTCCTTTGCTAGGGCTATCTTTTGCTCAAAAAAGTCTGCTATCTCGCCGATTAAGTCATTATATTTTGGTGCGACCTGCATAGTCGCAGGATCGCCTTGCATATGCATCATGCAAAACTCAGCGTCATATCGCGCTGCAAGCGTGGCAAGTGAGGCGTTTGCAGTGATGTCATTTATCATTTTAAAGCCATGACTTAGGGCAAATTCAAGGCAATAAGGATCAAAGCTATCAAGGCTAAATTTCGCCCTTTCATGTAAATTTAGCTTGTAAATTTCCTCTACGATATCCTTTATGCGTCTAAATTCCTCTTCACGACCGCAATACTCGCTCCCTGGCCTTGAGCTAACGCCACCAAGGTCGATATAGTATGCACCCGCTTCTATCATGTATTCTATTTTTGAAATACCATTTTGCGTATTTATGCGGCTTTGCTCGTTAAAACTATCTGTGTTTATGTTTGCAACGCCCATTATAAGAGGCTTTGTCGGCTTTATAAATTTTGTCTCTAAAAAGGCTGCCAAATTTTTAAGTCCAAAGTCTTGCAACTTCTCTTTTTTAGCTAGCTGCCTAAGCTGTGCATCTGTCGCCATTAGTAAGGCTTTATTTAGACTCTGCTTACCCAAAATCGTATCTTTATGCGTCACAAGCTCAGCTCCAACACTAAGTGCATCTTGCTTTAGGATATTTGCCGCTGGGGTTTTTATCTCATCTATAAATATAAAATTTATCTCGCTCTTTTCATGCATAAGCTTCGCACCAGCAGGGCTTGGCGAGATAGCTTTGCAAATTTCATCAAAGTCGCTTTTGTTATCTATCTTATAAAATTTCAACGTCGTCCTTTTTGAAATATAGTAAGCAGTAGTGGCGTTAGCACGGCGTGAGACTTGGCATTTAGATCTGCTAGCCTTATAAGCGAGAAAAAATAATCCATCTCATCGCCGCTAAATTTATACCCACTATCAACCGCCTTTGTCACGATAATACCAATAAGCTCTTTTAACTCGTTTTTGCCAAATTTCTGTGCTTGCTCGTCTGCGATCTTTTGATCGATAAAGCTTGTTAGCTCTTTTAGGCTAAGCGATTTTAAATTTAGATCAAGAGTTATTTTTGGCTTTTTTGTGAGGTTATTTTCTATGAGCATTCTTGATCTAATCGTTGGTAGAAGTAAATTTTTACTCTGCGTTACTATTATAAATTTGATATTTCTTGGAGGCTCTTCGATGATCTTTAAAAGTGCATTTTGGGCCTCTGTCCTAAAAGAATTAGCATTTATTACTAAAATTTTTTCATCTTTTTCAGCAATGTAAGCTTCTGCGATAACCTCTTTTGCATTTTCTAGCAAAAAATCATCGCTTATAAAAAATCTTAGATTATTTACGCCAAACTCGCTTTCAAGCTTGGCTTTTAAACTTTCAAAATCGCTTGTAACGACGATTTTATTAAGCATTTAGAGTATCACCTTGGCAAAGAGTGCCGCATCGATGCTTTTATCAAAAATTTTGCAAAGACTTATTAGTTTAACGTCTAAATTTTCATCGCTTGAGCTAAGAGTAAAGCTATTTTGTGCCTGCTCGTCAAATAGCCACATATAACTATCCTCATCACTTTTGGCTAAATTCGCATATCTATCAAGGCTCTTTCCGATATAAAAAAACAAGTATCCGTTTGGAAAAGCAAGACTTAGCATATCTTTTAGAAGCTGCTTTTGCTCATTTGTCTCTATCTCATCAAGCGATGGATAAAGCGATCTTAGGCTAAAAAATGGCAAAAATGGCCTAATGCTTTTTGAATGGTTCATCTTTTTTAAAAGATAAATTTCAAACCATCTTCGCTCTTCATCGCTTATAGTTATAAAAGCCCTTCCTTCAAGTAAAAATTTAAGCCTAGATGCAAGCAAAGGTGTCCATTCAACACGCCTTTCCTCCATCCAGCTCATCAAAGGACCTTCGTCCCTAATAGCCTTTAACGTCCACTGAATAAAATCTTGCATTATTTATCTAGCTTATAAGCATCATGAAGTACACGAACCGCTAGCTCACCATATTTTTGATCAACGATCATTGAAATTTTTATCTCGCTTGTTGAGATCATTTGGATATTTATGCCCTCTTTTGCAAGCGTTTCAAACGCTAGACATGCTACGCCGCTATGGCTCTTCATGCCAACGCCAATAACTGAAACTTTCACGATCGCATCATCAAATTCTATATGTTTTGCGGCCGAGAGCTTTTGCATAGTCTCTTTTGCTAGTTCAAGCTCATTTTGTGGTACTGTAAAGCCTAAATTTGTAGTACCGTCATGTCCTACGTTTTGAATTATCATATCTACATTTATGTTTTCATGAGCTAAAGCTGTAAAAATTTCTGCTGCAATGCCAGGTTTATCAACTACGCCTCTTAGTGTTACTCTTGCTTGATTTTTATCTAGTGCTATTCCGCTTACTAAAACTGCTTCCATATTGTCATCTTCCTTTGCTATTAATGTACCTTCGTTGTGATTAAAGCTACTTCTTGTAATGAGTTTTACATTTAGTTTTTTTGCCAGCTCGACTGAGCGATTTTGTAGCACCTTTGCCCCAGCAGAAGCGAGCTCTAGCATCTCATCATAGCTTATCTTCTCAAGTTTTTTTGCCTTTTTTTCTATCCTTGGATCAGTCGTATAAACGCCATCAACATCGGTAAAAATTTCGCATAGATCAGCATCAAGCGCCCCTGCTAATGCAACTGCACTAAGATCACTACCACCTCTACCAAGGGTTGTGATATTACCTTTTTCATCTATACCTTGAAAGCCAGCTACAACTACGATTTTGCCAGCTTTTAGCTCAGATTTTAGCCTAGCAGTCTCTATCCTTTCGATCCTTGCTTTTGTATGAATATCATCAGTAATTATGCCTGCCATCGCACCTGTCATACCCACACATGCATAGCCTTTTGCATTAAGTGCGATCGTTAAAAGCGCGGTCGTTACTTGCTCTCCAGAGCTTAAAAGCATATCAGTGGCGACGCCATCTGGATGTTTTGAAAAATACTCACTATATTCAACCAATTGATTTGTAACTCCGCTCATCGCAGAAACTACCACAACTACGTCTGCACCGCTATTTTTTGTCTCAATAACTCTATTTGCCACAGCTTCGATGCGTTCAAGTGTTCCTACGCTAGTTCCGCCAAATTTTTGAACGATCAACATCAAAAATATCCTTTCTCTTTAAAATAACTCAAAACCTTTTCATAAATAGGCTTTTTAAAGTGATTTATACCCTCTAAACTTCTACCAAAATCTACAAATTTATACTCGCTAAACTCTGGATGCTCTGTCTTTAAATTTATGCTGGCACCATTTTTAAGTCTAACCAAAAAATATTTTTGCGTCTGTCCATCAAATGGATAAAATTTCTTTGCCGCGTTTGCTGGAAAGTCGTAGCTTAGCCACTGCGGATACTCATCTAAGATATCGATTTTATTAGTTCCGATCTCTTCTTTAAGCTCCCTTTTTAAGGCCTGCTTTGGACTCTCACCTTCATCTATCCCACCTTGAGGAAACTGCCAAATATCGTCCATATCCACCCTTTTTGCGACTAAAATTTCACATTTAAATGGATACAAGCTAGACAAAATAACAGCTGCCACATTTGGTCTGTATTTTTTTTGCATGATTTTTCCAAAAATTTTATTTGGGATAATAACTAAAAAGAGTTAAGAGATAGATAAATAAGACTACTTTTTACGCCGTTTGTAGTAAATCACACAGCCGCTAAAAAGTAGCACGCCCACTCCACAAGAAGCCATAAAAAAGATAAATTTTCCGGCCTCTCCGAATGTATATCCAGCGTGCAGATCAAGCATAAATTTATAAATTTCAAAAGATTTTGGCATGGTGTTTTTTAAAATTTCTCCACTTGCCGTATCGACCGCAAGTCTAACGCCATCACTCTCACTAGCGCCTTTTGGCAAGTAAAAGATCATAAATTTTACGCCGTCTTTGTTGAGGATAAAATTTAAAGCGTCAAACTCATTTCCAAATTTTAAAGTAAAAATTTCATAAGCTTTTTTAAGATTTTCTACCTTTTGCTCATCATTTAGGCTAAAACCATTTTTGCTAGTAAAATTTGGCTTTTTAAATACCTTCTCTTCGCCACAAATTTGATTTATAACCTTAGCAAATTTCTCATAAGAAAAGTATAGACCGCTAAAACAGATAATAAGCAAAATGGCCCCCAAATAAAGCCCTAAAAATCCATGCAGTGAATATAAAAATGCAAATTTCTTTGCCTTTAGATTTAGCTTAAAGGCGCTAATAAATTTGCTTCTAAATCTCCAAAATTGTATAAACGCTCCAGTTAATAAAACCGCAAGTAGTGCAAGCGTCGAAATCGCCACTAATTCACTTGCAAATTTAGATAAATTTTCATTTTTAAATAGAGCTAGTCCTAGATTTTTATGTAAATTTAAAGCTAGCCCTATAAATTTTTCCACACTATTTTCAGAGACTACCTCGCCTGTATAAGGATCTACAAAGAATGACTTAAACTCGCCACTCTCGCTTGTGCCACTTACCACATAAGCTCTATTTGCATCGCCTTTTATCTTTATATAACTAAGGTTAAAATTTGGCCAAGTCTTACTAAAGACCTTTAAAATTTCATCTATTTTTAAAGCACTTTTATTAGTTGCTATGTCTATCTCATCTTTGCTAAAAGCCTCAATTATCTCATCATGGTACGAAATAATCGCTCCACTAATTGAGATTATCAAAAGCGGTAAAGAAAAGATAAGAGCTAAAATTAAGTGAAATTTCCGCCAAATTTTAAACATTTTAAAACTTCAAATTAAAGCCAAGCTCGATCTTTTGTCCATCGACTATCAAAACATCATATCTGCCTGATCTTGTCGTAAAAAACTCGTTAAAGAGATTATAGACGCTTAAGTTTAGGCTGAAATTTTTAGTTACATTATAGTTTATGCCAAGATCTGCGATAACGTAAGCCCTCATATCATCAGCATAGCTAAATGAGTTTTTAGTTCTACCATAATAATTTATCTGTGACCAGAAATTTAGCCATCTATTTAGCTCATAATTTGCTCCAAATTTAAATGTATGAAGCGGATAGTTGTTTAAGCTTTTACCAACTTCTGATCCATCTTTTTGTTTTGATTTTGTATAAACATAGCTTTGATTTAACCTGAGAGCATTTGTCACCTGCCACTCATTTGTTAGCTCAACTCCATAAATTTCAGCTTTACCGATATTTATACTCTCCCAAATACCATTTGGATAAATTTTGCCTTTATGCCTGCAAACACTGCCTCTTGAGCATATAGGCCTGTAACTTAGCATATCTTTAAAACTTGTGTAAAAGCCAGTTAAAGACGTTTCAAAACCTTCATTGTTATTATAAACGCCACCAAATTCATAACTTACGCTTGTCTCTGGCTTAAGACTACTTCTACCAAGCTGTGCTCCACGTCCTCCGGCAAATGGCAAAGCAAGATCTTGCGTGCGCTGCTTGATATCAGGTGTCGCATAACCTGTGCTAACTCCGCCTTTTAGGGCAAAAAAGTCATTTAAGTTATAGATACCATAAATTCTTGGTGAAACGTGCGAACCATAGTTCTCATCGTAGTTATAGCGAATTCCTGTGCTTAAGATAAAGTCTTTTATAAGGCGATAATCATCTTCAGCATAGACCGAATAATCATACCTTTTTACATTCGCAGCGTCCGCTGTGGTTGCCTTTTCATCTAGCTTTTCTCTTTTAGCATTTATTCCTAATGTAAAGGCGTTATTATCAGTAAAATATGAGCCTTTTGTATCAAAATTTAGAGTCTTTAGCGTCAAATTTTGTTGAGCTGTCTCTTTTAGCTTGCCATAAGATAAATAGCTTTGAAGCAAGATATTGTCAAGCCTTGCTTCGTGGCTTAAATTTATCACATCGCCTTTTATTCTCTCGCTAGCAACTGAGTTAGTGCCAGTTGATAGTGTTTTGCCTTTAGTTCTTTTATATTTCACATCGCTTCTTGCAAGCTCAAGCGTAAGATCATTATTTTCATTTGGCTTCAAAAATAGCTTCGCACCAAAATTTCTATCCTTTTGCTCTCTGTTTGCATAAGAAATTTTATCTTCTGATTTATTTAAATTTTTACCATAAACAGAAACACTTAAAACATCATCAATTAGTCCAGAGTGCAAATAAAGGCTATTGTAAAGCTCACCGCTTATATTTTTATTTCTAGCAAATTTATAGCTTGAGCCAAGATTTGCGCCAAATTCATTGCTAAACTCATCTGTAATGATATTTATAACTCCGCCTAGCGCGTCACTTCCATAAAGCGAGCTCATAGGTCCACGTATCACTTCAATACGGCTTATCGCACTTGCTGGCGGAATGAAACTATATGAGCCTCCAACGCTTCTAAGCCCTTTATAGGCGTTATCGCCTGGTACTGGCATGCCATTTACTAAAATTTTAGTAAATCTTGGAGAGAATCCACGTATAGAAATTCCTCGTCTATTTGCCGCTTCGGGAGTCGTTCCAAAAAGACTTGGGATATCCTTTGTCATGCTCTCGATATCTTTGTGATTTTTCTTTTCTAATGCCTCTTTGGTTATAACGCTAAGCGTTGCTGGTGCGTCTTTGATATTTTGCTCAAATCCTGTCGCACTTACTACTTTAACTTCTGGTAGAACCTTATCTTCATTTGCAAAAAGCGGTAAATTTATAAAAATTGCCGCACAAATAGAAATTTTTAATGCACTTTTCACAAAAACTCCTTATAAAAATTTAATACACATTTTACTAAAATTAAATAATCGTTATCAATATCATACGTAACGCTAAAGGGATTAAATTTAACGCTTGAGGGATAAAATGATAAATTTAGACAAAAAATATGGAACGAGCAAAATATCTCAAAAGGAAAAACAAGTAAGCGTGGAGTTTTTCAAGCAAAGCAGTGGCATCAGCTATCTAAAAAGTGAAATTTTATGTAATGGTAGGATAAAAAGAGATCGTCACAAGTCTAAAAAATATCTATTTTTAATGTTTAATGAGGATAAAAATGATCTTTGCTTTAAGCTTGATAGAAAAGAGTATATTTTAAACAAAGATGAATTTTGCATTGGGCTTGTTAATGATGATTTTAAGGGTGTCTTTGAGTATCAAAATAAATTTTATAAGACAAAAACACTACTTTTTGACGAAAGCTATGCAAATAAGCTTGAGATATTTGCTGGGCTTAGATTTGATGATAAATTTGAGCTTTTGAAATACAAAAAAGATTTAGCTCAAATTTGCGTTTTAAATGAACTTGATACGACAAATTTATATGAAGGCGCGATGAGGGAAATTTTTACCGAATCAAAAATTTTAGAGCTTATTTACAAAAGTAAAATACGAAAAGAGAGCGAAATTTCACTTAGCAGTGACGAAGAAAAGACTCTTTTAAAGGCTAAAACGATCTTATTAAGTCGCATGCAAAATCCTCCAAGCATCAAGGAGCTATCCCATCTTTGTGGCACAAATGACTTTTGGCTAAAGAAAAATTTTAAGCTATTTTTCAAAGATACGATCTATCAACTCTTAGCAAAAGAGCGTCTAAAGCTGGCTTTTACTCTTTTAGAGCAAAATGATATCAGCATAAAAGAAGCCGCAAATATCGTAGGTTATACAAATACTGCACATTTTGCAAAAATTTTTAAGATAAATTTTGGCTTTTTGCCAAGCAAACTCTTAAAGACCAAAAGCTACTTTTAAACTGCTATAAATACCAAATTTCTTATAATCGCCAAAATTTTAAAAAGAGAGAAATTTGCAAGTTTATATCCACGTGCCATTTTGCGAAAGCAAATGTCCTTATTGTGCTTTTGGCTCAAGTGACGACGAATTTAACAAGGCTAGCGCCTATTTTAAGGCACTTTGCTTTGATCTAAATTTTCAGCTACAAAGCCAAAATGTAAAAGAAATCTCAACCATCTTTTTTGGTGGCGGCACACCAAGCGCGGTAAATGCTAAATTTTATGATGAAATTTTTAGCATTTTAATGCCTCTTTGCACACCAACAACCGAGATCACTCTCGAGGCAAATCCAAACTCAGCAAGCCTTACTTGGCTAAAACATGTTAAAAATTTAGGGGCAAATCGCATAAGCTTTGGTGCTCAAAGTTTTTTTGAAGATAAGCTTAAATTTCTTGGTCGCATTCACAGCAGGGAGCAAATTTTTAAAGCTATAGAAAATGCCCAGAAAGCTGGCTTTAGCAATATAAATTTAGACCTCATCTATGACACCAAATTTGACACTAAAAAGCGCCTTTTGGCTGAGGTTGAAAATTTAAAAAGTATTGCTATCACGCATCTAAGCGCCTACTCGCTCACTCTTGAAGAAAATACTCCATTTGCTGGTAAAAAAAGTTATAAAAAAGATAGCGACAGCCTGGCTAAATTTATGATAGAGCAAATTGGGCTTGCTGGCTTTGGGCAGTATGAAATTTCAAATTACGGGCAGATTTGCAAGCACAATCTTGGCTACTGGCAAGCCAAAAACTACCTTGGTGTAGGGGCTTACAGCGTGGGCTTCGTGGATGGCATCAGATACTACGCCAAAAACAGCATAGATGCCTACATCTCACAACCAACTTACAGAAAAAAAGAAATTTTAAGTCAAAGCGAGCTAGTAAGAGAGCATATATTTTTAGGGCTTAGAAGCATAGTTGGCGTGGAGGCTGGACGATTAAGTGAGGCTCAGAAAAAAAGGGCGAATCTACTTGTAGAAAATGAAAAACTACTCTTTAAAAATGGCAAATTTTACAATCCAAATTTCTTACTAAGCGACGAGATCGCACTCTTTATCGAGGGCTAAATTTATAAAATTTTGAGCAAAGTCAAGATAAAATACAAAGCTTAAATAAAATTTAATAGAGGCAAAAATGTTTGGAATGAGTTTTTCTGAAATCTTAGTTATCGCCATTATTGCAGTGTTAGTTTTAGGTCCTGACAAGCTGCCAAGCGCGATGGTTCAGATTGCAAAATTTCTAAAAATGTTTAAAAAAGGCATAAATGACGCAAAATCAACATTTGATCAAGAGATGAAGATAGCTGAGCTAAAAGAAGATGCTCAAAAATATAAAGAAAGCATAACTAAAAGCACGCAGAATGTGCGCAAAAAGCTTACTTTTGAAGAGCTTGACGAGATCAAGAAAAGCGCTACTGATATCACAAACGACATACAAAATGTCGTAAGCGACACGAAAAAAACGGTAGAAAATATACAAAATCCAACAAATTTAGTTAAAGATGCGATCTTAAACGATAAAAAAGAGGCGTAATGTTTGAAGAGCTAAGACCCCATTTAATCGAACTTAGAAAGAGACTTTTTATAAGCATAGTAAGCGTTTTTGTCTGCTTTGGCATCTGCTTTACGTTTTGGAACCCACTGCTTGCATGGATGAGCGAACCGCTAAAACAGGTATTGCCAGCTGGCTCAAATATCATATTTACTCAAATTCAAGAGCCATTTTTTACAGCAATGAAGGTTGCATTTTTTGCCGGTGTCGTGATCGCGCTACCTATCATTTTTTGGCAGTTTTGGCTATTTGTCGCCCCTGGACTTTATGACAATGAAAAAAAATATGTGATCCCATTTGTAATCTCAGCTTCATTTATGTTTGCGTGTGGGGCGGCGTTTTGTTACTACGTGGTGATTCCACTTGGCTTTGCATTTTTGGTAAATTTTGGTGGCCAGCTCTTTACGGCACTACCAAGCATTGGCGAGTATGTTGGCTTTTTTGCAAAACTACTAATTGGCTTTGGAATTTCATTTGAGCTACCAGTCATTACATTTTTCTTAGCAAAGATCGGACTTGTCGATGACAAGATGCTAAAAGATTACTTCAGATACGCTGTCGTTATCATCTTTATCTTTGCAGCTATCGTTACACCACCTGATGTGATAAGTCAAGTCTTAATGGCACTGCCACTCATCGGACTTTATGGAATTTCAATAATCGTCGCTAAAAGAGCTAACAAGAGCGACGATGAAGACGAAAAAGAAGAACAAGACAGCGACGTAGCAAGCGATGAGTAATATAAACGACATCTCAAGTTATGATTATTTTTTGCCAGAAGAGCTCATCGCAAAGGAGCCAGTTTTGCCAAAAGAAGAGGCAAGATTGCTTGTCTATTTTAAAAATACAAAAGAGATAAAACACTACAAATTTAAAGATCTCTCCAGCCTCATCCCAGAGGACGCAGCGGTCATTTTTAATAACACAAAAGTTATCAAAGCTCGCATTTTAGGACAAAAAGAAAGCGGTGGGGCTTGCGAAGTGATGCTAAATCAGCCCATAGGCGAGAATAAATTTAGTGTCTATATAAGAGGCAAAGTAAGCGCTGGTAGCGTTTTAAATTTTCCTGATAATCTAAAAGTAAATGTGCTTGAGCTAAATGACGATGGTACAAGGGTGGTAAATTTTTCGCAAAATGGCGTTTTGCTTGATAACGTTCGCCTTTTTAGTGAGCTTGAAAAGATCGGCCACGTCCCGCTTCCGCCATACATTAAAAGAGCTGATACAAAGGATGATGAGAGCTGGTATCAAAGCATATTTGCCAAAAATAGTGGCGCAGTGGCAGCTCCGACAGCTAGCCTTCATATAAGTGAACAAATGCTAGAGCAGATAAAAGCAAAGCATGAAGTCGCCTACATTACGCTCCACGTTGGCGCTGGGACATTTAAAGGCGTGGAGTGCCAAAATATAAATGACCATAAAATGCACTCAGAATTTTACGAGCTAAGCGAGCAAGCTCAAGAGATTATAAATTCTAATAAACCAATCCTTGGCGTTGGCACGACGGTTACTAGATGTGTTGAAGAATTTGCAAGAAGCAAGCAAGCAAATGGCTTTTGTAAGTTATTTTTAAACCTAAATAATAAACCAATTAGACAAAACTACCTTCTTACAAATTTTCATCTACCAAAATCAACTCTAATAATGCTAGTTACTAGCTTCATAGGGCTTGAAGAGACGATGAGAATTTATAAAACGGCAGTTGATGAAAAGTATAGATTTTACTCATACGGCGACGGGATGTTGATAATATGAAAGATAAACCTATCGATATCATAAACAGAATGGAAATTTTTCTTAGAGCCATATACCAAGATGCGCAAGACACTAAAAATTCCATCATTTTTAGTTACGATCCAAGTTATCCAAGGTTTTTAAAATTTGATGCTACAAATCTCATAAAAACACTTGAAAATATTTGCAAATTTTTCCTTTACTCTACCGAATATGCAGACATTTACATTCTTTTTCAGCTTAAAAATTATAGTCCCAAATCTGTACATTTTGACATTAAGATAAAATCTAGCCATAGCGTAATGAGGCCAAGCCACTACTATCTCAGCAAGATAAATAACTATCTAAAAAAAGCAAATGAATCTATAATCTCTCATAATGATGGAGAATTTTTAATATCTTTTAGCGCGGCACTAACAGGCGATAGAGCCATCCAAAGACAAATAAATATCAAAAATCAAACAAATACAAATATCTTAGTCGCTTGCGATGACGATGCTTTGTTTGACACCATTAGTGCTCAGATAAATTTTTTAGGTCTAAAAGTTATCGGCAAAAACGACCTTAGCAATCTAATGAGACATATAAAAGATTCTATTTTTACTCCATTTGTTATTTTTATCGATAGTAAAATTTTAAAAAATGAAGCGATGCTAGAAGATATACTTGAGTTTAAAAATATTAAAAATTTTCGTATTGTAGCCATTTGCAAAAACGATGAGTCGGCTAACGATCTGCCAAATCATGTCACAGTATTAAAGCAGCCCTTTAGCACAGATAGCTTTCAGCTAGCTTTTAAAAATTCGCTTGAGAAATAGACCGATTTTTACTTTTTAATTTATCCCAAGATATCTTTTTAAAATAATAGTGGCTGAAATGCTATCTAGCCTACCATCTCGTCTTGTATTGGTGTAAATTTCACTGGCTTCACTGCTACTAAAGGCTTCATCTTGATAGACAATATTTGCCTTTACATCAAGAAGTGAGACAAAATGCTCGATGCGTCTTCTCATCTCATCTTCACTACTACCGCCGATTGGCACACCCACTACTAGCGTATCTGGGGTATATTTATTTACCTTTTGGCTCACATCTCTTGCGGCTTGATTTCTATTTTTTCTAAGCACTGGCTCAAGCGGAGTCACGATCTCGCCAAAACCAAAGGCAAGTCCTATTCGCTTTAGCCCAACATCAATAGCCATAAATTTCTCTCTCATAGCACGCTCTTTACTCTTAGATTTGAAATTTCAACTAGCCCTTCAAGCTCGTACTCATAGATGATATCACCAAATTTTGTCAAAACTTCATCAAGACTTACGCCATTTTTACAAAATTTTAAGATCTCGTCACTAGTTTTTTCTTGCTCTTTTATCTCACCAAAAATTGAAACAAATTTATGATAGTCATCGATAAGCTCGGCTTTTTTATTTGCAAGCAAAAAATTTGTCCCATCGCTTTCGCCCATGCGCTGTGGCAGTACATAAACTGGAATTTTAAGCTCATTTGCAAGCCTTGCACTTTGCATAGAACCACTTTTAAGATCAGCTTGCGCGACAACCAGAGCTTCACAAAGCCCCACAACTATGCGGTTTCGCTCCAAAAATCTATAAGCAAGTGGTGGCTCGCCTTCGTCATACTCACTAAGAGCCAAGGCTTTTTCATAAATTTCATTTATCGGCGCTTTATTTTGGCTTGGATAGATGGTGTCAAGTCCGCTCGCAAAAATGCCAATCGTTCGTGGCATAGCAGCTTTATGAGCCGCGATATCCACGCCGATTGCTCCGCCACTTACCACACAGACGTTTGCACTTTTTAGTGCTGCACAAAGTGCTACAACACACTCTTTTGTATAAACACTTGCCTTTCTTGAGCCAACAACTGCGATCTTTGGTAAAGATAAAAGTGAAGTATCTCCGATAAAATTTAGCTGTTTTGGTGGATTTTTTAGTCTATTTAGTGGCTCTGGGATAAAGTCAAGTCTCATAAAATATCTTTTAAATAAACCACATCAACATCTTTTAAAAGATTATTTTTGCTCTCTTTTATCACTGCGATCGTATTTTTCTTTGGATGCCCGATGGCGATCGCATAGCCTCTTTTTTTAGCCAAATTTACAGCAGCCACAAGCTCACGTCTAACAGCACTAGCCGATGGATCGTCGTCTAAAAATATATCTCTTGAAATGTATGGCTGATTATGTTTTTTTGCAGCTCTTGCTACTGCGGTTTGAGCGATAGTTTTGCTGTCAACAAAGACAAAGCCCTGCTCTATCAGCGCCCTATAAGCCTTATCCATAGCATCAAAATCGCTTGTGAAGCGTGATCCTGTATGGTTGTTTGTATATTTTGCACGCGGGAAGTCTTTGCGTATCTTTTTTATCTTTTTGTGCATGCTCTCAAAACTCTCGTTGATCGTGAGAGTTCCTATCTCTGGGCTATCAAAGTGTTTTGCTTGCATCGGAAGATGTATCATGTAAAACTCAAATGTTCTTGCGATATTTGGCGTATCTGGATGAGTCTTTGTCGCTGGAAAAATAGACGGCGTAATTTTTAGGCCAAGCGACTTTATCATACTTGCATGTTCAAATGTCGCTACATCATCTATTATGATGACGAGCTTTGCGCGCCCTTTTACACTAGTATTTGGCGTAAAAGGTACCGCTTCAAAACTATCTTTTTTTATATTTTTTTCTTCGTATTTTGTTTTTTCTATCTTTTTGGTAGTTAAATTTTCAGCTTTTTTAGCTGGCTCGACTTTTATGTTCTCGTTTTTAAATTTCTCTTTTTTTTCTATTTCAGTACTTTTATTTTGATCGACTTTTACTTCAAAATTTTGAGATTTTAGCTCAGTTTTTTGTTCGATTTTTGAGCTATAAAATGACTCTATCTTTTGTTCATTTTCTATTACGCTAGGCTCTGTGTTTTTATAACTTGCAAGTAAATTTTTAGTATCGTTTTGCTCTTTTTTTATCTCTTCTTTTTTGGCTTCACTCTTTACTTCAGCTATCTTCTTTTGCTCTTTTGGCTCAGCTTTTGAATTTAAAGCAAGCTCACTTTTATGCTTAGGATCAGTAAAAATTTTACTTAAATTTTCATCTTCATCAAATTTTAGAGGGTATTTTCTCTTTTCGTATTCTTGTTTTTTCTCTTTACTGGCAACCTTTGGCTCAGCTTTTTTAGAAATTTGCTCCTCTACCTTTGGCTCATTTGCTTTACTTATCTGCTCTGTACCATTATTTTTTATACTAAGAGCTACGCTAAGTGCTATTATTAAAATAGCTGCGATAATGCCGATACCAAGATAGGTTTTGTTATTAGAGCGACCTGCACTCTTTTTTGTAGGTCGCTTCTTTGTAGTCTTTTTTTCGCTCAAGGCTTAGTTTTTATTTTGATCTATAAGTTTGCCGTTAGTTATCCAAGGCATCATTGCGCGAAGTTTTTTGCCAGTTTGATTTAGCAAACTTCTCTCAGCTATACCGCGCTCAGCGTTCATTCTAACATATCCTGCTTTTCTCTCTAGGATAAAGTCTTTTGCAAATTTGCCATTTTGAATCTCTTTTAAAACTTCCTTCATGGCTTTTCTACTCTCTTCACCAACCACTCTTACACCGCTTACATAATCACCGTATTCAGCGGTATTTGAGATAGAGTAGCGCATATCGGCCATGCCACCTTGATACATCAAATCAACGATTAATTTTAGCTCATGTAAGCATTCAAAATACGCCATCTCAGGCTCATAACCAGCCTCTACAAGCGTATCAAAACCAGCATTTACTAGCGCGCAAAGACCGCCACAAAGAACAGCTTGCTCACCAAACAAATCTGTTTCAGTTTCATCTTTAAATGTTGTCTCAATGATGCCAGTTCTACCGCCGCCTATACCGCAAGCATAGCTTAGAGCGATCTCTTTTGCCTTTCCACTTGCATTTTGCTCAACAGCGATAAGATCAGGTATGCCACCACCTCTTACAAATTCGCTTCTAACTGTATGTCCTGGAGCTTTTGGAGCGATCATGATGACATCTATATTTGCTGGAGCTTTGATTTGACCAAAATGAACATTAAAACCATGTCCAAATGCGATAGCAGCATGATCTTTTAAATTTGGCTCGATCTCATTTTTATAAATTTCTGCTTGAAGCTCATCTGGAGTTAAAATCATAACCACATCAGCGCCTTTTGTAGCTTCACTTACGGTTTTTACCTCAAAGCCTTTTGCTTCAGCTTTTGCCCAGCTTTTGCCACCTTTTGAAAGGCCAATTACAACGCTTACACCGTTATCTCTTAAATTTTCAGCATGTGCATGACCTTGTGAACCAAAGCCGATGATTGCTACTTTTTTACTTTGAATAAGGCTTAAATCGCAGTCTTTATCATAATAAACATTTATAGCCATTGTTACTCCTATTATTAAAATTTGGCAAAATTATAACTTTAGCCAGCAAAAATTCGGCTGAAATATATAGAAACTCTTTTTAAGTTTTATGATAATTTATTTTGATAAAATACGCTGAAATTTCAAAAAAAGAGATAACTCAATGAATGAATCAGTTTTTAAAAAAATCAAAGCACTTCCACCATTAGATGACACAGTTATACAAATTCAACGCTTACATGCGGATGAAAACAGCTCAATAAGTGATCTTACAAAAGTGGTCGAAAAGGATCCGATGCTAACAGCAAATATCTTGCGTTCAGCAAACTCTCCACTTTATGGGTTTTCTCAAGAGATCACAACCATAGCAAGAGCTATTTCTCTTTTTGGTATGGCTACCATTCGTGGTTTTGCACTTTCAAGTACGATTAAAAAGAGTTTTTCTATAAATTTAGAGCCTTATGGTATTACTACACAAGATTTTTTAAATATCTCAATAATACAAAATGCACTGATGTACAATTGGCATTCTAAAGTTAATCCTAAAAGTCTAGAAATTCTATCTCCAGCTTCATTTATGCTTGAGATTGGCAAGATAGTTCTTGCTCATGAATTAGCTGAAAATAAGCAAGACGTCGAATTTAGAGAAAAACTTAAAAATATATCTAGTCCAATTGATCTTGCTCTATTTGAAACAGAAATTTTAGATATGTCAAATGAAGAAGTTACAGCTAAAATTTTTGAACAATGGAACCTTGAGACAGAGCTTAGCAGCTCAATACTCTATTCAAATAATCCAGAAGAGGCACCAGATCATATAAAAGACTATGCAAAAGCCCTAAAAGTGATAAAAACAGCTGTAAATATTTTTAATCAACTTGATGATATAAGCATACAAAATACTCTACCTCTTCTTGACGAATACGGCTTTGGACATGATACGTTTTTAATGGCTGTCGCTAAAGTCAAAGATAATTTGTGAAAGAATTTCTAACATCACTACTAGTTGGCATCAAGGAAAAAGAAGTTTCAAACGAAGATAAAGAGATTTTACGAAATCTCTTAAATCTTGGTGCTGTAAGCTCTAATAAAGATAAATTTTACCTAAACAATGGCTACGTCTGCGGCAAGCTAGACATCAGTCAAAACGCAACTGGCTTTATCATGCCGTTTGATAAACGCTTCAAGCAAGATATCATTGTAGAAAATAAAAATTTAAACAACTCTCACCTTGGCGATATCGTGTTAGCAAAGCTTTTACCGCTTAAGAAAAAACGCCAAAGCGCTAAGATAGTGATGAGTCTAAAGCTTGCAAATGAGACAAGTGTGGTCTATACAAAACGCTTTGGAGCGGCCATTTTAGGAGTAAATTTAAAAACTGGACTAAGCACGACCTTAAAAGCGACGCAAAAAAGCCTAAAGATGCTCCCACTTAGGACGCTACTAAAGATAAATAACCTAAACAACGAGATAGTTGAGGTTTTAGGAAATTTAGAAGACCCATTAAGCGATGAGAAAATTTCGCTTGCTATTTATAATAAAAACGATAAATTTAGCGAGGCCTGCGAGCTTGAGGCAAAGGCTTTTGGCGACGAAGTCGATGCTAGCATGTATCCAAATAGAGTTGATCTAAGAAATTTAGAGTTTTGTACGATCGATCCAGTCGATGCCAAAGACTTTGACGATGCCATATATTTTGATGAGAAAAAGCGAGAAATTTATGTCGCAATCGCTGATGTAAGCGAGTATGTGACCGCATATAGCGCTATTGACAGCGAGGCTAAAAAAAGAGGCTTTTCTATCTACTTTCCGCACATTTCAGTGCCGATGTTGCCACGCGCGCTAAGTGAAAATATCTGCTCGCTAAAGCCAGATGTGCCGCGCCTTGCATTTTGCTTTAAAATTTCACTTGATGCGAATAATGAGGTAAAAAAAGAGGAGCTTTTTGAAGCGATCATCCTTTCAAAAAGGCGCTTTAACTACGACGAGATCGATGAAATTTTAGAAGGCAAAAGAGAGTGTGAAATTTCATGGGTCAAGCTACTTTTTAAACTTACCACAAAGCTTCGCAAAAAAAGGCTTTTGCATGCATTTGAATTTAGGACAAAAGAGCTGAGAATGAGTCTTGATGAAGAGGGTCAAATTTTACAAACTAGATTTGAAAGCGACTCTGACTCACATAGACTTGTCGAGGACTGCATGCTTTTAGCGAACAAAGCTGCCGCAAAGCTCATCACAAAAGGCGTTTTTAGAAACCATGCTTCGCCTGATTTTAAAAAGATAGATACATTACTTGAAGATTTGCAACTTTTGGGGCTTGACTTTACTTATGAAAACGATCTTGCAAATTTAATAAGAAAAGTACAGCTAAAAGCCGATGAACTTGGTAACCGCGAAGAGATAGATAAGCTCATCATCAAGTCTCAAAAAAAAGCTGAGTACTCAAGTGAAAATTTAGGTCACTTTGGGCTTGGATTTGATAGATACACGCACTTTACAAGCCCTATTAGACGCTATTCTGATCTCATTTTACACAGACTTTTAAAGGCTAAAATTTCAAAAGATGACAAGCTTTACAACTTTTTGCTTTTAAACATCCAAAGCACCTGCGCAAATTTAAGCGAGCTTGAAAGAGAGGCCGACAAGGTAGCCTACGACTTTATGGATAGGAAATTTGCACGCTGGGCAGCCGCAAACATCGGCAAAGAGGTGCGCTGCTATGTGAGCGAAAACCAAAATGTCTTGGTTGCTAAGCTTGATGATTATTTTGTCGGAGCTAGGATTTTTATAACAGGATACAGCGCAAATTTACTTCAAAAGCTTGTCGTAAAGATCACAGAGGCCGACATCGCAAGTGCTAAAATTTTTGCAAAAGTGGTAAGAAAGATCGATGTATAGAAAAGATTTGGAGCTAAATTTAGCAAATGCAAATTTGAGCAACTACTTCTTGCTTTTTGGGGCGGATGAGTTTCAGATCGAACTTTTTGGTAAGGAAATTTTGAGCTTTTACTCAAGCGAAGATGCAAATCTATTAAGCCTTTATTTTGACGAGTACAACTACGCGCAAGCAAGCTCTCATCTAAGCGAGCAGTCGCTTTTTGGTGGCAAAAACATCCTATATGTAAAAAGCGACAAAAAGATCCCAGCAAAAGAGCTAAAAGAGCTCATCTCGCTTTGTTCAAAAAGCCAGGACAGCTACTTTTTGTTTGAGCTTTATGAGTCCGATATGAAACTAGTTTTTGATACACAAAAGACTTTTGGGACAAATTTTGCTAGATTTTTCAAGCCCTCAACTCCAGATGAAGCGATAAATTTGCTAGCTAAAAGCGCAGCTAAAATTGGTCTAAACATAACCAAAAACGCACTTTACGAGCTTTACTTTACGCATAATGAAAATTTATACCTTGCAGCAAGCGAGCTAACAAAGCTAAAGAGCCTAAACACACACATCGAACAAGATGATGTAAAAAGGCTAGTTTTTGGACTTGGCGGGATAAATTTTGATGATTTTTTTAACAAATTTATGGCTCTAAAAGACATAAAAAACGACTTTTTTACCTATCTAGAAGATCCAAATTTTAATGAAATTTTACTTCTAAATTCGCTTTACAAAGCATTTTTTAGACTATTTAAAATTTACTCTTATATAAAGATAAATGGCCGATTAAATTTAGATGAGGCAATTGGTTATCAACCGCCTGTAAATGTCGCAAATTTATTAAAAGCAAATAGTCTAAAACTAAATTTAAACGCCTATTTAGAGATATTTAAAACGCTAAATTTAGCCGAGTTAGAGCTAAAAACAAATACAAAAATGGATAAAGAAATTTTTGTATTATCAACTATTTTAAATTTACAACACCTCATATCAACAGCAAATATTAAGTAACTTTAAGCTAAAATCCACCCTTGCTTAATGCAAAATCCTTGCTCACAAAGTGAGCTAAATATCCATAAGGAGAAGAAATGAAACATTACGAGCTTTTATTTATTCTTAAGCCGACACTAACGGAAGAGGAAGTTAAAGCTAAAGTTGACTTCGTAAAAGAAGTTATAACAAAAAATGGCGGCGAAATCGCTACTGTCGTTGAGATGGGCACTAGAAAACTAGCTTATACCATCAAAAAATATGAGCGTGGAACATATTTTGTTATCTATTACAAAGCACCACCAGCACTTCTTGCAGAGCTTACAAGAAATGTAAGGATCACTGAAGATATCATAAGATTTTTAAGCGTTAAATATGAAAATAAACGCGAAATCGCAGCTTGGGAAAGACTTTGCAAAGGTATCAAACAAACTATAAAAAAAGAGCCTCGTGAGCCAAGAGCACCGCGTGAGCCAAGAGTTGAAAAAGTAGACGAGCAAACTTTTACAGAAGAATAATCAAGGATCAAAAATGTTCAATAAAGTAGTACTGGTTGGGAATTTAACAAGAGATATCGAGCTAAGATACACTACTAGTGGATCTGCTATAGGAAATTCCGGTATTGCTGTTACTAGAAAATTTAATACTAACGGCGAAAAACGTGAAGAGACATGCTTTATTGACATATCGTTCTTTGGCAAATCAGCTGAGATAGCAAATCAATATTTAAGCAAAGGCTCCAAGCTTCTGGTTGAAGGAAGATTAAAATTTGATCAATGGACCGACAATAACGGACAAAACCGTTCAAAGCACTCAATCGTAGTTGAAAATATGGAGATGCTTGGCGGAAATAGCGGAGCTAATGGACAAAGTCAAGGTGGATTTAATCAAAATAGTTCGTACTCACAACAACGAAATAATGGTTCAAATAATAGCTATGGTAATGGTGGATATCAAAATTCAGCATCACAAAGACAGCAAATGCAACCACAAAATAAAAAAGTACAAGAAGAGTACTATGAGGAAAAAATCCCTGATATAAACATTGACGCCGATAATTTTGATGGCGACAACGAAATACCGTTTTAATTTAAAGGATAGAAAATGGCAGAAAAAAGAAAATATTCACGTAAATATTGCAAATTTACAGAAGCAAAAATTGATTTTATAGATTATAAAGATACTTCTCTTTTAAAGTATTGTTTATCAGAGAGATTTAAAATCATGCCAAGACGTTTAACTGGCACATCAAAAAGACATCAAGAGATGGTAGAAAAAGCGATCAAAAGAGCTCGTCATGCAGCTATTATACCTTACATAGTAGATCGCAAAGATGTAGTTTCAAATCCTTTTGATGGACTATAATTAATTAACTTATTAAGCCCCTATTAACGGGGTTTAATCCTAATCCTAAATATCCTAGATTTATATTCTTACAGATTTTTATTTATTGAACACAGTTCAAAATATTTTTCAAGTACTATCTATAATTTTGATTTAACTTGCACGAGGTAAATAGAATTTATTCAAGTAGACATCTCAAATATATACTGTCTTTAAACAACTCTTTAGTTCAAAAATAACTTATTTAGCCATATGTGCAATCAATGTCGTCGATTTACCACAATTCTTACTATTATGAATCACACATCATCTATCGTATAGCAATAGCTATTCACATGAGGCTAAAAAGTAAGATGCTTAATATAGAAGAACTTTACAATAAAAACATATCTTAGTAAATCCAATATTCATCCATTTGGTGTCCGCATATCTTACAAATGGCCTTTATTATGTATTTTTTATTTTAAAAATTTACCAATGTCAAATCAGCTTAACCGTACAATTAATATTAGCCAAAAACAAATTTTAAACATCCTTTTCTTGACATGTAATAATGTTTTTTGTATAATCTCAATTCTTTTTTAAACAAATGTCTTGCTAGCTCAGTCGGTAGAGCATCTCACTTTTAATGAGGGGGCCGTTGGTTCGAATCCAACGCAGGACACCATTTTTGGGTTTATGACCCTTTCGTCTAGTGGCTCAGGACTCTACTTTCTCTGTGTAGAAACAGAGGTTCAAATCCTCTAAGGGTCGCCAGATATTTTTTAAATTTTAGGTCGCTTAGCTCAGTTGGTAGAGCGCCACCCTTACAAGGTGGATGTCATAAGTTCGAGTCTTATAGCGACCACCATTTTAGGTGCAGCGGTAGTTCAGTTGGTTAGAATGCCGCCCTGTCACGGCGGAGGTCGCGGGTTCGAGCCCCGTCCGCTGCGCCATCATTTATTCTTTAACTTCCATTTTTCCCAGTTATTGTTATTCTTAAAAATAGTGAATTTTATTAAAAATTTATATTTTAAAATTTTACATATAAAATAAATTGAGAAATAAAATCTAAGTTATCACCACTAAATCGCATATATTTAAAAATAAATCTTTTACTAAAATTTCTAGATAATTGATACAAGATAAATCAAAAATTAATATTTTTATCTCTAAGTTATCAAAAAATCAATATAATCGTAAAAATTTAATAAGGGAAATTTATGGCATTTGAAAATGTATTAAAAGCGATTGAAGATATAAAAAATGGCAAAATGGTAATTATGGTCGATGACGAAGACCGTGAGAATGAAGGAGACTTGGTCTTTTCGGCGGCAAGCAGCGATATGCAAAAGGTAAATTTTGCAATCACTCATGCAAAAGGTGTGCTTTGCCTTGCAATGGATGAAGCAAACGCAAAAAGACTTGATTTGCCGCTAATGGTTTCTAAAAATACATCTAGTCACGAAACCGCATTTACTGTCACAATTGACGCAAAGGAAGCAACGACAGGCGTAAGTGCTTATGAGCGAGATATGACGATTAGACTTGCTGCTAGTATTGATTCAGTGCCTGAAAATTTTGTAAGGCCTGGGCATATATTTCCGCTTATTGCAAAAAAAGGTGGCGTCCTCGTTCGTACAGGTCACACTGAAGGATCAGTTGATCTTTGCAAACTCGCTGGCGTTAGCCCAATGGCAGCGATTTGTGAGATCGTAAAAGAAGATGGCACAATGGCAAGACGTGATTATTTGGAAGAATTCTGTAAAAAATTTAACCTAAATATGATAAGCGTTTCTGAATTAGTAGAATACAGACTTAGTCACGAAAGCTTAATAGAAGTTTCGCCTGCAAAGAGTGTAAAAATCTGTGGTTTTGAAGCAAAAAGATATGACATAAAAGATCACGAAAATAAAAATCACGCTGCCTATGTTTTCGGAGAGATAAAAGCGCAAACTAATGTAAAATTTCAAAAAATAAGCAAAGACCATGAGCTTTTAAGCGGAGATAAATTTGATAATTTATTAAAGGCATTGGATTTTTTAAGTAAAAATGGCGGAGTGTTGCTATTTTTAGACAGCAATAAAAGCGATACAAGCTCGCAAAAAGATTATGGCATTGGGGCACAAATTTTAAAGTATTTTGGCATAAGTGAAATTGAGCTTTTAAGCTCAAATAAAAATAAAGAATTTGTAAGCCTTGCAGGTTTTGGTCTTGATATAAAAGGCTATAAAGAAATTTAATTTTGTCACGTTCTATTTAATGCGGATATTAATCATCCTAGTAGCAAAATTCTTCACTTGGGAAAATTTTGCCTTTTACATCATTTGCGTAGGATTGCACACTCTTTCTTACAATATCCGCTCCATCAAGATAGTGTTTTACAAATTTTGGTTTAAAGTCTTCAAAAAAACCAAGCATATCAGACCACACAAGCACTTGTCCATCGACATTTACCCCAGACCCAATGCCAATAACTGGTATATGAACTTGCTTTGTTATCTCGCTAGCCACACTACTCATCGTACCTTCAAGCAAGATACCAAATGTTCCAGCTTGCTCGAACGCCAAAGCCTCGTCAATTAGTTTTTTTGCCTCGATCTCGCTTCTGCCTTTTATCTTATAACCGCCTTCAAATTTATAAAACTGAGGCTTTAAACCAATGTGAGCCATAACATTTATGCCCTCTTCACAAAGGCGCTTCACTAAATTTACTTGGTGCATGCCAACTTCGAGCTTTACCGCATCGGCATTTGTCTGTTTGAAAAATTTCATCGCATTTTTTATCGCTTGCTTTTCATTTGTGTAACTACCAAATGGCATATCAGCCATGATAAAAGTATTTTTAGCTCCGTTACAAACAGCCTTTGTATGATAAAGCATGGTATTCATGTCCGCACTTATCGTGCTTTCTTGCATATTAAAACTCATATTTAAGCTATCGCCAACCAAAATAATATCAGCATAATCATTAAAAAGCTTAGCAAATAACGCATCATAGGCTGTTATCATTACAATAGGGTCAATGCCTTTTTTGTTTTTTATATCATTTATGCTTAATTTTTTCTTCTGAGTTTTTTCATTTTTCATTGCAAGCTCCAAGGATTTTACCTAAAAGGCTAACAATTTTATCAAATTTTTGCTACAATTACGCCAATTTCTTAAGGACATAAAAATGGGTATATTAAAAAGGCTTGAAATAGATTACTCTTATGACATAGTTGAAGAATTTTTATCTCACTATGCTTTAATGTGCGATTTACTCGAGCCTTTGATAATAAATTTAGGAAGAGCTGATAAATATAAAGATAGTATCTTAGAGCTTACTAGGATTTTTCATAATATTAAATCAGCAGCAGGATTCATGCATCTTGATCCGATATTAAAGCTTACAACTTTAGCTGAAGAGATAGCTCAAGAAGCAAGAAGTCTAAAAGGGCCAGCAAATGATAAATTTATAGATTGGTTACTACTTATTAGCGATCAGTTTAATAAATATAAAGATGATGTAGAGAACGATTTTGAATATTTTAGCGTTCTTGAGCCAAAAATCATTGATGTGCCTGCAAAACTTAACTAAATAATTCACTAACCATTTTATTTTTTGGGAGCGACTTGGCTTCGACAGGAGCAGAGTGTGTACGGTGGCACGTCGCTTTGAGCAAAGCGTAAAAAGCTCAAATTAAATTTAAACGCAAACAACGTTAATTTCGCTCCTGCTTACGCTAAAGCTGCGTAAGTTCAGTTGAGCCTTGCTTAGTCTAATTCTAGCTAGGACAAAAGCAAGTAATTTAGCTAGAGTAGGCTCGCAAAGTGACTGCTTGCTAGCTGAAATTTTAGTCTTAGTCTAAATTTTGGTTTTGGAAAGTGAGCCTTTTTAGATGAAATTTTCACTTTTGCTAAGCGTGTAGAGGCTGTATGCATTTTGTTTTTGGACAGGGGTTCGATCCCCCTCGCTTCCACCATTTTTATCTAAAATACAAATAAAAATTTTATTAAATAGCTTAAATTAAAAAAGCTCTTCTGACTCAAAATAATTTTGTGAAATATTTCGCTCTTTTTCATTAGTATTTACATGAAGCACATAATAGCCTATCTGTGTGTTGCTAGCATCTATTAGTGGTACCACGCAAAAGTAGTGCGTTTTATAAACGTAAAATTCATATTCTTTAAAATTAATATCACGCAAAAAACCTACTATGTTTAAATTTGCACTGCTTAAATTTTCGATGTAATAATCATTTAAAATTTGATCACTTGGAATGCTTTTACGAGATGGCATCTTGTCTTTTGCCAAAAGAACAAATAGATCAATTCCTTGCTTTTTAAAATAATTTCCAAGTGAGTCAAAATTTAACAAAACCTCGATGTTACCAATAATTTTACCATCACGTATTACGTTTGAGACAGCCCTTATATGTGTTCCAGCATACCACGCCTCGATGCCAACCATGGGCTTGTTTTGATGCCTTGACTCTTGCACTAAAAACCTACTACTAGCGATCATATCGCCATATCTGTTTAGATCCCAACTCCTTACATAGCTTTTTAGATCTTTATCATAAATATGAAGCTTAATGTTGTTATACATCGAAGCTGCGCCAAGGGTTTTGGTTAAATTTTCGATATTTTTTATACATTCATCGCGACTTTGCCCTAGCAAGCACGTTTGTATAGACTCATTTTGAGCAAGCAAGATAGAGATCGCCATTGATGAAAATTTCTCATCATCTATGCTTTTATTAAGCTGTTTTACCTGATAATCAAAAAAGACTCGCATATTATTTTGCATCTTTTCAGCCATATAAGAGCTATAAAGAAAATAAAAAAGCCCTCCAAGCACTATAATAAAGATAAAAATGATATAGACATTAAAATATTTTTTATATTTATTCAAAACTAGCCCTTAACTTTTCTTCTAAAAATTTTGCAAATTTATCAAATTCTGGCAACACAAGCTCGCTTTTTCTCTTAGCAGCTGCCCACACACTATCTGGAAAAAATGCGTCATCACTAAATCTAGCAATAACATGAATATGCACGTGTGGTACGTAGTTTCCAAAGCTTGCGATGTTTATCTTAGTTGGTTTATAAAACTCAAGCATCGCCTTTTCAGCCACCAGCATCGCCTCAAAAAGCCTTGCCCTACTCGCTTCATCGCAATCGCTTAGCTCACGAAATGGCTTAATGGTAAAAATTTTTATCCATGGAAGTTCATTGTCTTCACGCTCGATTTTTATAAATTTATCTTCATAGATCATATTTGCTCCTATTTTTATACGAAATTTCTCTCTCTTAAAAGCGTATAAAGTTTGATAGTCGAGATAAAAAATGTTACGATCGCTGGTCCAAGGATCACACCCCAAAACCCAAATGTCGTGATGCCTGCAAGCATCGCAAAAAATATAAGAAGTTCATTTATTTTTGTTGGTATTTTAACCAGCTTCGAGTTTATAAATTTAATAACAAGTGGTTTTAAAAGCGTATCAGCTGCAAATGAGATCACTACGATCGTATAAATTGCGATAGTTATCGCTGCTGCTATGTTGCCATTTGCAAACTCATAAATACTAATAGGCCCCCATGCCAAAATACCGCCAACAACTGGGATAAGCGAAGCAAAGCTAAAAAAGATACCAGTTAGCACGCCATCATATCCGTAAAAGCTTGTGATAATAGCAAACAAAAAGCCTTGTATTATCATATTTGCAATGGTTGAATAAAAAACCACGCTCATCACGTTGCCAACCTCGCTTAAAATAGACTCTGTGTCATCTTGTTTTAGCGGAAGTGCATATTTTAGATAGCTGATTAGTTCATTGCCGTAAAGATTGCAAAAGAAAAAAAAGACCAAAATAATGATCATATCAACGCCAAATTTAAGGCTTAACTTGCCCAGGCTTGCAAGATTTGTCGCAAGTTGAGAAAAAAGCATCTTAATATCAAGTCCGCCAATAAATTCTTTTATCTTTGGCTCTAAAAAATTTATCGACTCAGGCATCCTAAAATCATAATTTTTGATAAATTCGATAGTCTTTGTAACATTGTTTATATCAAAGCCAGCCGCGTATTTTGCGATCTCAACCACCGCATAAAGAAGTGGGGCGATAAATAAGCAAAGAAGCACAGATGTGGTAAGAGCCGATGAAAGCGTCTTGCGGTTTTTGGTAAGCGATAAAAATGCGATTTGGACATTTGAAACCGCGACAGCAAGCAGTGCAGCGATAAAAATATCAAGCAGATAAGGTTTAAAAAGATAGACCACCAACGCCAAAGCGCAAAATACAAAAATTCCAAAAAATAGTCTATTGTTCATCTTGCTCCCTTAAAATGGGGTAATTATAGCAAATTTATCAAAGTTGCTCATTTGCTTCCCAAATTTGCTCAATCTCTTTGCCATCAAGCTTGCAAAGCTAGCAAGTGTGGCTAGGCTTTTGATATTTTTAGCATGCTACTGGCGCTTAGTAAATTTAGATAAATTTATAGTTTTACGCAAAATTTCTAGCTCAAAAGCTCCTATAAATTTAGCCTTTTACGTACACTGAAAATTTGCCCCAATGATCTCGCATTCATCACAGACTTGAACATATATAGTTCCCTCGCCATCTACTAGACTTCCAAGAGGAATTTGTGCTAGATATTTCATGCTTTTGCTACATTTTGGACATTTTAAATACTCAGCATCTTGCTCCCACTGCGGATATCCACCAAGCAAAATTTCGCTATCTATCATATATGAGTAGTGAGCGCAAACCTCGCTAGCTAGCTCGAAATTTTGCCCATCGAGCGTTGCCACAGCATCTCTTAAATAATCTTCGCTATCACCCTCACCTACTACCTCTGTTTGCACGCTATTGCCATCATTTTGGCAAAAGTACTGCACAAGGCCAACGCATGTTGGGCAAAATTTAAGCACAGCATCGTTTTTAAGCTCTAAGTTAAGTCGTTTTAAGCTCTCTTTTTTGATTGTAAATTCCAGCATCTCACCGCTACAAAATTTACATTTTTCATCGTTTAGTGCTTTAAATTTAATGCTTGCCTCTGCGTTTTGGCTTGGCTCACATGTAAAACACCTATCAAAAACTAGGCTTTTTCTCTTACCACTCTCGTCAAAGCTCCAGCCAGCAACCTGAGCGTATGCATCAGTATCGACGTGAAGCTTTGCCTTCCAAGGCTTTGGCGCATTATAGAGCTTAAAAAATAGCTCCCTCACCACCTCATCGCCCTGCCATGCAAGTGCGCAAAGGATGTGATTTATTTTTACGATATTTTCAGCGCCATTTAGACTATTTATGAGCTCATCTCTCACGTCGCTTGGGGCGTTTTTGTAAATTTCAAATGGGTAGTATTCGCCCTGCTTGGTCACTTCTTTTATTATCTGCTCGTCGCAAATGCCATGCAGGTAGAAAATATAGACAAGATCGCTATAAATTTCATCATATTTGCCTATATCGTCTGTGTGAGCTAGGACATTTTTTAGCTTTTGCTTAATCTCAGCCTTGCTTAAACCTTGATAAAACTTCAGCTTCTCTTTTTGCCTGCAATCATAGCAGATCCCATCAAAGTAAATCGTCCTTTGCTCGCACTTAGGACAAAGATGTGGCTCACCCATTTTTGCTCCAAATTTAAATTTCGCTACTCAAAAAGCCCTTTTTCGATATCGATCTTGATGTTAAAGGTCTCAAAGCACTTCGCACTTGCGATCCTACCCTTTGCGGTGCGCTCGATAAAGCCATTTGCAAGCAGATATGGCTCGATGACATCCTCAACCGTGCCCTCATCCTCACTAAGTGCCGCTGCGATCGTGCTAAGCCCCATAGGACGGCGCCTTGCTTGCATCAAAATTTCTAAATACCTAATATCCATCTCATCAAATCCAAGCGAATTTACACCAAGTGCATTAAGTCCCTCTTTTGCACGCTCGTGACTGATGATTTGCTCGTCATTTACCTCGGCAAAGTCGCGGATACGCTTTAGTAGCCTAAGAGCGATCCTAGGCGTGCCACGTGAGCGTTTGGCGATCTCTAAAGAGGCGTTTTTGTCGCACTCTTTACCAAGCTTGGCTGATGCGATCTGTACGATACGGCTTAGCTCGCTGCTTGTGTAAAACTGCAGCCTAAAGTCCATTCCAAAGCGGTCTCTTAAAGGCGCTGAGATCATGCCAGCACGCGTCGTCGCACCTATTAGCGTAAATTTTGGCAGGTCTATCTTGATAGTCTGAGCAGCTGGTCCTGAGCCTATGATAATGTCTAGCCTAAAGTCCTCCATCGCAGGGTAAAGCACCTCCTCGATAGCTGGGCTTAGGCGGTGGATCTCATCGATAAAAAGCACGTCGCCCTCTTGTAAATTTGTAAGGATCGCCGCAAGATCACCACTCTTTTCTATCATAGGCGCTGCGGTCATTTTGATACTTACACCCATCTCGTTTGCGATGATGTGAGCAAGGGTGGTTTTACCAAGTCCTGGAGGGCCGTAAAATAGCACGTGATCTAGGCACTCATTTCGCTTTTTGGCTGCTTTTATAAAGACATCTAAATTTTGCTTGATCTTTTCTTGTCCGATATAGTCTTCAAATTTTGTCGGTCTAAGCGAGACTTCAAAGTCATTTTCAAAGCTTACTTTTTCGATTTCAACGATTCTATCCAAAGTTTTTCCTTCTAAATTTAAGGCTTCATTTTACGCTTTTATGCTTAATTTAAGCTCGTTTAAATTTATAATAAAAGGTGCTGCCCTCGCCATAGACGCTATCAACGCCGTATGTAATGCCATGTTTTTGGCAAATTTCACTGACGATATTTAGCCCAAGTCCAAAGCCACCTTGGATTTCATCCTCTCTGACGTATCTTTTCCAGATCTTTTTGACGTCCTTTATCCCCTTGCCAAAGTCCTGCACGCTAAGATTTATGCGGTCTGCTTCAAGCTCTAAATTTACTATTATCTCGCTCTCTTTTTGGCTGTATTTTATGGCGTTTGTTATGGTGTTGTCGATGATGCGCTGAGCTTCGACCTTGCTTAGCATAGTAAATGCATCGCCTTCTAAATTTGTCTTTATCTCAATGTGCTTGACATCAGCCACGCTTGAGAGAAATTTCACTCGCTCTATTATGTATTCGCCTAAATTTAGCCTCTCAAGTGGAAATTTGATGTAGCCTCGCTTTATGAAGTACTCGACATCTTCGTAGGTTATTTGCATCTGTTTTAGGGCGTTTTTGATGCGAGTTATATACTTGTTTTCAAGTCCAAGCATCTCAAGGTTCATACCAGCCACGCCAAGTGGGGTCTTTAGCTCGTGCATGGCGTCGTTAAAGAAGTTGTTCATATACTTTTGAAACTCTTTATAGGGCTTAACGCTACTTAGATATAAAAAATATACGATAAAAAGCACCGCTACAAGGATGACAATGAGCATAAGTGCCGCTAGAAATATACTTTTTTCATTATCAAGCTCTTTTTCAACGACAATGTAATAAGGCGTCTTATCCTTTATAAAAAAACTTTTATAAAACAAGCAGCCATTTTCTTCAAGTGTTACAAATTTAAAGTTACTTGGCTGCTTAGAGAGATTTGAAATAATTGGATTAAAATTTACATCATAGATCGCAAATTTATACTTTAAAGAAGGAGTTATATTTTCATTTTTTAAAAACGAATTTTTGATAATAGTTTCATGCTTCATCGCACCAAAAAGAGCTTTTGAAGTGCTATTTTTTTGGCTTAAATTTAAGATCACAAAGCTTTGAAAACAAAAAAGCGACATTATGACAAATGTCGCTATGATCTGGATCTTAAAGCTCTTGTGCATCTATCTTGTAGCCTATACGCCTCTTTGAAGTGATAAAGTCACTAGTTGTTTTGTTTCTTATCTTTAAAACATGCATTCTGATATCAGCGCCTTCTATTTCTTTGTCATTCCAGACAAGATCTCTTAGCTCTTCCATGCTGACGTAAGAATTTAGATGCGAAACTAGACACTCAACAAGTGCGACTTCTTTTGCACTAAGATCGACCATTTTGCCGTTTTTAAATAGCGCACGCTTGTTTAGATTAAAGCTAAACTCGTCATTGATCTTTACTATGTTTTTATCGTCAGTTCCATAGTATTTTCTCATAAGCTCAGCTACTCTAAATTTAAGCTCAGCAAGCTCAAATGGCTTTTTTAGGTATTCGTTACAGCCAAGCTCGTAGCCAATAGCCATATCGCCTATATCAACTAAAGATGTTGTTATCATGATAGGAGCGTTTGGATTTAAACTCCTTATGTACTTGATAACCTCATGCCCATTTACGCCAGGGACTTTTATATCAAGTATAAAAAGATGATAGAAATTTTTCTCTATCAGATCACACGCCTCTTGGCCATCGCTCACTGCTGTAACTTCATAACCAAGCGTCTGTAAAAACTCACAGACGCTCTCTTGAAACCCTAAATCATCTTCTAAAAGCAAAATTTTCAAATCTCTCTCCTAAAAAATAAGTTTTATTAAGATTTAACCCTATTGTAATATTTAATAGGTAAATTCAAAATTAAAATTATTTTTTAAGCATTAAATAAAAATTTGCCCCGCATAGACAATGTAACACCTTAGCAAAAAGACACCACATATTACGAATAATGCGTTGATCACGGCAAATTCGCGTTTAAAATCATGCACCTTTAAAACGCTTAAGTCTAAAATGATAGGCAAAGCCATACCAAAACCAATGACGCCAATATAAAACATCAGCCCAAGAGAATTTGCGCTAAGTGCGTTTGCTACGCTCTGCGCACCACTTGTGCTTGCACCTTTTACAACCATAAAAAGAGCAACTATGAGCAAAAACTCGGTAATAATCGCAAAAAAATCAAATTTTAATAAATAGTGTGCAATATCGTTTTGTCTTTTTGCCTTATCTTTTAGCACGCCAACAAGCAACGTAAATGCACCAGCACAGCTCAAGCCTGATACTAAAAATAATACCGGCAAGACTGATGTATTCCAAAGTGCGATCTTGTGAGCTGCACTTAGCAAAAAGCCTGTATATGCACCAACGCCAATGCCTAGGATAAAAAGTAAAATTTCAAGTAGGCTTGAAAGCTTGCTAGCAAAATTTGCAACCACGTCAAAAAGAGAAATTTTAAGCATTGCGATCTCGTTTTTAAATGCACCAAGCGCGTATATAACGCTAAGAGGCGTATAAACTAGAAGCAGTGCAACGCCTATTGACATGACTGAGTCGAAGTTGTAAAGCAAGAGTATCCAGTAAAAGCTAAGCGGCTTGCCAAGATCAAGCACCAAAAGAGCAAGTCCAAGAATGATCGCTAATGGAGCGATAAGAGCGGCTGCTTTAAAGTAATAGTTCTCTTTGCCATATTTTTTTGAAATGAGCACAGCAACGATGCTAGCACCCGCACTAAGTCCTGCTAAAAATAGATAAACGGCTATCGGCCAGCCCCAATAAATTTCAGAGTATTGAGCTAGGCTTCCTGACATGTTATTCATGGTGTGCTCCTTTTGTATTTGCGATCATCGCAAGTGAAGGTTTTGTGTTTAGCTCCGCTTTTGGCAAGTAGTATTTGCTCTCTTTTAATTTCTTTGAAATTTTAGAATTTTCATCATTTATATCGCCAAAAGTTAGGGCATTTGTAGGACAGACGCTAACGCAAGCTGGCTCTTTGCCCTCTTCTAGCCTACTCTCATAGCAAAATGTGCATTTTCCTATCTCGCCATCTGGCATGACGTAGCGAGCGTCGTATGGACAGGCTAGGATGCAGTATTTGCAACTAACGCAAATTCTGTGATCAAGCAGCGTCACGCCATCAGCCGTTTTAAAGCTAGCGCCAGTTGGACAAACCTCAACACAAGGTGCATCTTCGCACATAACGCAGCTTTGACGTAAAAAATCAGTCTTTAAATTTGGAAATGTCCCACTCATCTTCGCATGCACCTGCAAGCGGTAAAGTCCTCTTGGTACGTTGTTTGCACTTCTGCAAGCTACCGAACAGCCTTGACAGCCGATGCATAAATTTTCATCATGTATCATCATATATTTTTTCATTTTCTATCCTTACGCTTTACTTATGCTAACGCCAACATTTGTAACCATGGTTGCAGCCACTGGTCCTTCGGCTGGATTAAGAAGCACGCTTGTATTTAGCCCCACATGATCTATGCTCTTAAGAGCTGGAGTGATGTGTCCAAAGCCGTGATAGATAAAGAGCGTATCTTCTCTAATACCCTCAGTTACCATGAGCTTACCTTTTTGCTCGCCAAATTTATTTTTCACCACAACCATATCCCCATCACGTAAATTTTTACGTTTAGCTGTTTTTGGATTTATCCAAATAGGGCTATCACTCATAAGATCATGAAGCGACGGCACCGCCTGAGTGTGGCCATTGGTATGAATAGGTGTTTTGCCACAAGTTAGACAAAGATCATGCCCGTCAAATGTATCCATATCTTTGTCATTTAGCGCGCCATATCCTACAAACTGCGCTTCGACATCAGGCAAAAATAGCTCTATCTTGCCGCTTTTTGTTTTAAGCTTAGCCATATCATCCATTAGGCCATTTTCGCCTACAAATTTAGATGCGACTGGATATTTAGCAACAAATTTATCGATCATACCTTTTTCTCTAAACAAAATTCCCGGCTCATCCCACGTGATAAAGCCATCTTTTTCTAGCGCAGCAAGTAAATTTACATCTCCACCAGCTTGCTGCATCCTAAACTCACGTATGTCGTTCCAAGTGTAAAGCTCATCTATCTTCATGCGGCGTGCTAGCTCTCTAAAGATAAACGCCCCATCTTTTGTGTCGCCAACTGGATCAATAACCTTATTTCTTATCATATAAGCTGGCTTTAAACCTGACTTATCCTCTATGCCCTCGTCGCGCTCAAGGTAGCTACTCTCAGGCAAGATGACATCAGCAAATGTCGCCATATCGTTTAGATAGACATCGCTTACCACGATAAAATCAAGCTTCTTCATCGCCTCTATGCTCTTCATCGTCTCAGCAACGTTTATTAGGTGATTAAAGCGAATGTTAAACCAGCCTTTTATGGCGTATGGTTTCTCGCTTAAGATAGCGTCATTTATATCCATCAAAACGCCATGTTTTCTACTTACAAATTTATGCCTACCATTCTCGCCAGCAAAGTCTAGTCTGGTCACTTTTGGTACTTTAAATTTATCATCTGGATTTTTAAGAACTGGGAATTTATCCTCGCCAACTAGCTTGTTAAAGGTTTTAGCATTTTTGCCACCAAAAAGACCGCCTTTGACCTCCCAGTTACCCATCATCGCATTTGCCACCATGATGGCTTTTGTTCTCATATATTCGGCTTTCGTGGTGGTTGTCTTATGCCCAAAATCAAAAATAACTCTTGGGGCAGCTTTATAAATTTCATCAGCGATGCGTCTAACATCACTTGCTTTTATGCCAGTGATTGCCTCTTGCCATTCAGGCGTTTTGCCCTCTACGCTTTTAATGATCTCATCAAAGCCAGTTGTAAATTTTTCTATAAATTCTTTATCGTAAGTGCCATTTTGTATCCATGTATTTATGATAGCTAGCACAAAAGCTAGGTCAGTGCCAGGTCTAACTGGTAGCCACTCATCAGCCTTTGAAGCCACCACGCTAAATCTTGGCTCAAGTACAAGTAGCTTTGTATCTTTTTTGGCTGCAAATTTAGCAAGTTTTTTAGCATCGGCTATGACGATGCCTTCAAAGAGATTGTGACCAAAATTTACAACGTATTTTGCATTTGCAAAGTCTCTTTTTAGCTTAGCTATGCCGTACATCTGCTCGCAGACCATCTGATATGTGATCGGACAGCATGAAAAGTGTGAAAAGCAGTTTGGCGAACCATAAGATGAGGCAAAATTTACCATTAGCTTATGCGTTTGCGAGCTTTTACAGGTAAAGACAAAGCTTTCTGGGCCATACTTTTGCTTTATCTCAAGCATTTTTGAAGCAACTAGATCAAGTGCCTCGTCCCAGCTGGCCTCGCGCCACTTATTTTCTCCTCTCTCTCCAACCCTGATTAAAGGCTTTTTGACTCTATTTTCGTCATAAAGCTGGCTAAAACCAGAGCCACCTCTTGCGCAAAGCGAAGTCGCCGTACCGCCAGCTTTTGGATTACCGCTTAAGAAGCAAATTTTATTATCAACGACCTTTGCTTCGATAGGGCATCTTGAAGAGCACATCTCGCAAAAGCTGCGGACATACTTCTCATCTTGCTTTGCAGCATTTTCCAAAGCACCACCCGGCAAGGATGATGCAACCATACTAACTCCAGCACCGAATTTTAAAAATTCTCGTCTATTTAAGCTCATCTTTCTCCCTTTAAAGATATTTGCCTTTAGTTATTCTAGTATTTAAAGTTGAAAATAAAATTAAATTTTACTTAATATTTATATTTAGATTTTTAGTTTTAAAAAATTAGTATTCTAATATCAAAATAAGTAAAATTCTAAAAATTATAAATTTAATTAATATAATTTTTAACGCGATCTTATAAAAATTTTAAATATAAAATTTTGATTAAGGATTTTGAATAGAAATTAAAAATTTTAAAGGGATTTAAAAAAGCCGAGAGAGATCTCGGCTTAAGTTTGATTTAAAATACTTATAAAAGTATCGGAGCTATCAAAAATCCAAGTGCGACAGAAAAAGCAATAGCTAAAACGCCTGGAATAAAAAAGGAGTGGTTGAATATATATTTACCTATCCTAGTTGTTCCAGTATCATCCATTTGAACGGCTCCAAGAAGTGTCGGATATGTTGGCAACACAAACAATGCTGAAACTGCAGCAAATGATGCAACTAAAATATATGCGTCACCGTTATTTGCAGCAGTTAAACCAAGTGCGGCTATAACTGTAGGAATAAGTGCCTTTGCGGTAGCAGCTTGAGAGTAAAGAAGCATACTAGCAAAAAATAGCGCAACAGCTAGCATAAACGGATAGTCTTTAACAAAATCGCCGGCAAAATTTTTGATCGCATCGGTGTGATTTACCACGAAAGTATCTCCAAGCCACGCTACACCTAGCACGCAGACGCACGCAGTCATACCACTTTTAAATGTAGCTGTATTAAATAACTTATCAACTTTAACGCCACAAGTTAGTGTGATTAAAGTAGCGATAACTAGCATAAAGCTCATAATAGCGTTATCTCTAGTTAATACCAACACCTTTGTAGGTTTATCTGGATCTTCTACATATTTTACATTAGTAGTTGAGTCAGTTTTAACTTTTATATCTTTTGCGACAAGTTCATTAAATTTATCTGGACTTTTGGTCTCATAAATTTTTTCATAGCCTGTTACATAGCTTGGTTTTATCCAGCCTACGTTTTTACTAATAGCAGTAGCATATAAAACGACAGAGATAACACCAACTAAGAATATTAAAACAGATAGTTTAGCTCCTTTTGGAAGCTCTTTTTTCTCTTCGATTTTAACATCTTTGATTAGCCCTTCTTTAAGTCTTCTTTGATACTCTTTATCGCTACTTAGATCAAGATTATAAAATATATTTATAACAAGAGCTGTTAACATACAACCAATAAAAGTTGTAGGTATCCAGATAGCTAATAGTAATGGATAGCTAATGCCAAGTCCACCCAAAGCATGCTCACCAGCCATAAATACAACCGCTGCTGAAACTGGGCTTGCTGTAATAGCTATCTGACTAGCAACAACAGCTATACTAAGAGGCGCGCTAGGCTTAATATTTTGTGTCTTTGCAACTTCAGTAATAACTGGAATCATAGAAAATGCTGTGTGTCCAGTACCGGCAAATACAGTTAGCAGATAAGTGACAACTGGGGCTAAGAAATTTATGTATTTTGGATGTTTTCTTAGTATCCCTTCGGCTATTTGCACCAAATAATCAAGGCCACCAGCTACTTGCATCGCTGTAATAGCAGCTATAACGGACATAATGATTAAAATAACATCCCAAGGTATACTGCCTGCTTTTAATCCAAGTCCTAAAGTTAAAACTACGACGCCGATGCCACCAGCATAACCAATAGCCATACCGCCTAGTCTAACACCCAAAAATATCGCGCCAAAGAGCACGATCAACTGTAATATCAATGAAATATCCATTGAAAACTCCTCTATTAAATTTTATAACTAAAATTTTTACTTAAGCGTGCCAGAATTTTGACACGCTTTTAATAATACTTTGCTTAAATTTCTACCTAACCATGCTTGGATTTAGCATATTTTTTGGCTCTAAAATTTTATCGATCTCTTCTTTGCTTAGATAACCTCTCTCTAGGCAGATATCGCCAACTGCTTTACCTGTTTGCAAAGCTTCTTTAGCAATACTTGCAGATTTTTCGTAACCGATGTATGGGTTAAAAGCAGTTACGATACCAACTGAGCCTAGAACTGATTTTAAGCAAGCTTCAGGATTTGCTGTTAGTTTTCTTACAGCTTTTTCAGCTAGTGTTTTCATCGCGTTTTCAAGGATAAATATAGAGTTAAATAGCGCATAAGCGATGCCTGGCTCAAATGCATTTAGCTCAAATTCGCCTCTTTCTGAGCAAAGCATGATAGTTACGTCGTTACCGATTACTTCATAGCACGCTTCGCCTACAACCTCAGCAATAACTGGGTTTACTTTGCCTGGCATGATTGAGCTACCTGGTTGCATTTGCGGTAAATTTATCTCACCAAGGCCACATCTTGGACCTGAGTTCATCAAACGAAGGTCATTTGCGATTTTTGAAAGTCTAACTGCTGCAGTTTTTAACGCACCACTTACGTGAACGAAATCTGCAGTGTCTTGAGTAGCTGCGATGAAATCATCAGCTTTTTTGAAATCAACACCAGTGATATCTTTTAACTTTTTAACAACTACATTTTTATAATCAGGGTGGCAGTTAATACCTGTACCAATCGCAGTTGCACCCATATTTAGATATGTCATTGACTCGCGTGCAGCTGTTATCTTTTCTATATCGTTCTTAATATAGCTTGCAAATGCGTTAAATGTATTTCCAAGTGTTGTAGGAACTGCGTCCTCAAGCTCAGTTCTACCCATTTTAATGATATCTTTAAAATCTTTTGCTTTTTTCTCAAGTTCGTCTTTTAGTAGATTCATCGCAGCAAGCAAATCAGTAAGTTTTGCATAAGTTGCTACTTTTATTGAGCTTGGGTAAGTGTCGTTTGTGCTTTGTCCAAGGTTTGTATGATCGTTTGGATGGATGTATTGATACTCACCTTTTTTATGCCCCATGCTCTCAAGTGCGATATTTGTAATAACCTCATTTGCATTCATATTTGTACTTGTTCCAGCACCACCTTGAACCATATCAACCACAAATTGATCTAAAAACTCACCTGCTATTACTCTATCAGCGGCCTTTGCTAGTGTATCAGCGATCTTAGGATCTAAAACGCCAACCTCTTTATTTGCAAGTGCAGCTGCTTTTTTAATTTGTGCAAATGCTTTTACAAAATATGGATACTCTTTTAAAGTTCTACCGCTCATGTGAAAATTTTCGGTAGCTCTAAATGTTTGGATACCATAATAAAAATCGTCAGAAATTTCCAACTCACCTATAAAATCGTGTTCTTTTCTGGTTGCCATAACCATTCTCCTTATAAAAAATGTATTAATGAAATTATATAGATATTTAATATTTTAAATATTAATTACTACTTTATTTTTTTAAGCTTTGACTTTTAACCTAGATAAAACGACTTTTGGAAAAAAATTTATAGTAGCTTTTAAGCTATATTTAACAATATAGCTTAGATAAATTGTTGTTTTAATAATAATATTACTTTTTTATTATATAAAAAGCTCATAATTAGCTCAAATTTATTTAAATTTTTAAGCTTAAAAGGTAAATATATAGAAAAATAACATAAAATAAATATTAAATCACACTTTTTATATCTAAAAATATAAAAAATAAAGTTAAATTTTATTTCTAATATTACTTTAGAAAGTAAAAACTAAGTAAATATCACCATATTGCAAAGTAAATTTATTAAATTTTTAAATAGAGCCCTTAAACTAAGCATCATAAAAATATTATTTAATAAATTTTATTTTACAAATCTTACTAATACTTTAGAAAATTCTTATTAATTTTCTTTCTTATTTATAAAGTCTTTTTATTGGATTTTAATAATTTTTATAAGCTATTTTTAATTTATATAGCTAGATTAATACTTGCAAGATTTTGTAGTAAATATAAATTTTAATCTTGCCACTACAATCAGGAGCAAGAAATAACAAATTTTAGCTCTCAAACCCCAAATTTACTCTATATTCTTCGTAAGTACCTTTAAAATCAGCCACTTCGCCATTGCCTTTTAGATGTAAAATTCTATTTGCAAAGGCGTCTATTAGCTCCCTGTCGTGGCTCACGCAGATAACTGAGCCATTAAAGTTATAAAATGCCTCGCCAAGCGCGATGATAGCCTCGAGATCAAGGTGGTTGTTTGGTTCATCCATGACAAGTAAATTTGGCCTGTGAAGCATGAGCTGAGCTAGTCTCACGCGGTGTTTTTCGCCACCGCTTAGCGCGCCTACTGCCTTTTCTTGCTCAGCACCGCTAAATAGCATCCTGCCAAGGCACTTTCTGATCTCGTCGATGTCCTTGTTTTTGGCATCTTGCAAGTATTCATAAAGCTTTAGCTCGCCATCTATCTTATTTACCGTATCTTGGGCAAAATATCCTAGCTCAATGGTCGCGCCTATATGCACTTCGCCCGCATCAGGCTTTATCTCGCCCATTATGATCTTACAAAGCGTACTTTTACCAACACCATTATGGCCGATGATGGCTAGCTTGTCGCCTTTTTCAAGCTTAAAGTTAAAATTTTCAAATATCACTTTATCATCAAATTTCTTACTTACGTTTTTAAGCTCAATTAGTTCATTGCCTATCTCGCGGTTTGCACGAAATAGAATGCTTGGATCGCGCCTACTTGATACTGCGATCTCAGCAATATCTAATTTTTCAAGCTGTTTTGCACGTGAAGTCGCCTGCTTTGCCTTGCTCGCATTTGCTGAAAATCTCGCGATAAATTTCTCCAGCTCCTCTTTCTCTTTTAACTTCTTATCGCGCTCCATCTCATGCTGCTTTGCGATCAAATTTGCAGCCATATACCAGTCGTCATAGTTGCCTGAAAACTCGCGAATTTTCTTAAAATCCACATCCAAAATGTTTGTGCAAACTCTATTTAAAAAGTGCCTGTCGTGGCTGATAACCACAAGTGTGCCCTCGTGGCGATTTAGCTCGTTTTCTAGCCATGCGATCGCGTCTATATCAAGGTTGTTTGTTGGCTCGTCTAAAAACAAGATATCTGGCTTTGGAAAAAGCACCTGCGCTAGCAAAACCTTAACTTTATCTGAGTTTTCAACCTCGCTCATGAGCTTATCAAATTCATTTAGCCCTAGCGAGCTTAAAATTTTTTCTATCCTAGTCTCGTACTCGTAGCTTGGATCCTCCTCGGCGCTTATCATCTCAAGCTCGCTTAAGCGCTCATTTATCTCATCTGTAAATTCCTCGCTCATATAGAGCTTCTCTTTCTCTTTGACAGCGTCATATAGGCGTTTGTTGCCATAAAGCACGGCATCTTTTAGCGTGAAATTTTCAAACGCAAACTGATCTTGCCCAAGCACGCCAACCTTTAGTCCATTTTCTATGATGATCTCGCCGCTAGTTGGCTCGATAGCTCCGCTTAAAATTTTTAAAAATGTCGATTTACCAGCGCCATTTGCACCGATTAGTCCGTATCTGTTGTGGCAATTTAGCTTTAAATTTACATCCTCAAATAGCAAACTGCTTGCAAATCTTTGAGTAAGTCCCCTAACTTCTAACATTATTTTTCCTTGAATTTATTTTTTTGCGATTTTGCCTAAAATTTGATTAAAAAGCCATTTTTGCTACTTTAGCCTAAAATGACCTGTGATTTTGTAGCTATAAAGTATATTTTCTTCTTGTACGCCAGAGCCGATATTGTGGATTACAAGCGGTGTTTGGCCTTCAAATTTATCTGAGATCACGCCAATGTGAGGTAAATTTTTTGGTAGCATCCATGTGACGATATCGCCTGGCAGAAATTTATCATCGCTCACCTCAAAACCTTTCCTTTTTAGATAGGCGGCAATGTTTAAAACACGCCTGTGATCGATGTTTTTATCAGCCTTTTTAAGTCCCCATTTTTTAGGATAGCTCGCGAAATTTCTACTCATATCTTCAAAAATGAGCCTTTGCAGATCCATCTCTTGATGACGTAGTGCCCTTACCACAACGTCGGCGCAAACGCCCTTTTTGATATCCACATCACCCATAGGATAGGCAAGTCTTTCGTAGCTTGGATCGTAACTTAGCGTCACGCCGATCTGCGACCTAGCGTCATTTACAAATTTGCTCGCCGAAAAGGCAAAAACTTGCGTGGCAAAAAGAGCCAAAAGCAGAAATTTCTTCATTTTCTACTTTAAAAGCATAGTTTTTAGGATACGTTTTCCTATCTCAACGCCTGGCTGATCGTAGGTGTTGATGCCTAGCATGATACCAGTGGCCGAGGTTAGTAGCTCGTAATAAAAAATGAGCCAGCCAGCATGAAACTCATCAAGCCTCTCAAGCGTGATAGTATCGACACTTATGCCCTCTTGCACTAGCGCCATAGCTGTCGCGTCGCATTGCAAATTTATAAGCTCATTTAGGCTTAGACCCGCCACAAAATCGCACTCTTCAAGCCCTTTTAGACTCAAATTTGGGATAGCCTTGTCGCTTGCGTGATCTTTTATCTTTATAAATGTCACGCTCTTATCTTTTACGCCGTCCATGATAAGCTGCAAAAAGCTGTGTTGATCGCGGCTACCAACAAGTCCAACTGGCGTAAGACCGACCCTTTTATAGCCTCTTTTTTTACCAAGGCTCTCCGCCCAAAGCTGCACGTACCAGTCGTTAAATTCAAAAAATCTATCGCAGTAGCTAAAAATAACATTTATGCTGGCATTTCTGCTAGTGGCGTAGTGGTAGGCTTTAGCGACTATTGAACTATCTTTTTGCTCGATGTATTGCTTCTTGCAAGCAAGCGCGCCCTCCAGTAGTGCCTTTATATCGTAGCCACAGATACCAAGAGGCACAAGGCCGATCGCACTTAGCACACTAAATCTCCCGCCCACATTTTTTGGGATGTTAAAAAACTTGATCCCATTTTCTTTGGCAAAATTTTCTAAATTTGTCCCAGGACCAGTTATGATTAGGAAATTTTTGCCTAAATTTTGAGGCTTAAAGTCATCAAGCAAGCACTTAAAAATGGTGATCGTCTCGATCGTGTTGCCTGATTTTGAGCTTATTACAAAAAGTGTCTCATCAAAATTTAGCCCATCAAGCGTGCTTTTGTAGCTGCAAGGATCGACATTATCTAAAAACAAAAGCTCTCTTTTTATCCCCTTTGTGCCATCAAGCATCGATTTTAGCGCCTTTACGCCAAGACTGCTGCCACCGATACCAACTAGCACGACATTTTTGATATGAGCTAGCCCCTTTTCATACTCCTCGATCTCGCCTAATAAATTTTGCCCAAGCACTGGCAGGTGGTAGTAGCCTATCTCGCCGCTTTCGTACTCGTCATTTATGCGTTTGGCGTAGGAGTCAATGACTTCGCTACTTGCAAAGTTAAATTTAAATGAAGTCTCTATCATTTACTGCGCTCGTAAAAGAAATTTGTAGCCTCAACGAACCCATCAATGTTGCCACAGTCAAACCTCTTACCCCTAAATTTATAAGCTAGCACCATGCCATCTTTTGCCTGCGTTTTTAGCGCGTCTGTGATCTGAATTTCACCGTTTTTACCTGGTTTTGTTCGCTCTAAAATGTTAAAAATATCTGGCGTTAGGATGTAGCGCCCGATTATCGCTAAATTTGTCGGAGCCTCGGCAGGATCGGGCTTTTCAACCATATCATCAACCATTATGAGATCATCTTCTATAAACCTACCGCTTACGACGCCATAAGACTTGGTCTGCTCTTTTGGCACTTCCATCACTGCAACGACGCTGCAGCGATACTTCTCATAAATTTTAACCATTTGTGAAAGCACACCCTCACCATTTTCATTTATGCATAGATCATCTGCCAAAATGACCCCAAATGCCTCGTCACGAACTAGCGTTTTACCTGTATAAATAGCATGTCCAAGCCCTTTCATAGCATTTTGCCTAGTAAATGAAAATGTGCATGAGTTCATTAAATTTCTAACTTCGCTTAGCAGTGACTCTTTTGAGCTACCTGCGATCTCTTTTTCTAGCTCGTAGCTAATGTCAAAATAGTCCTCAAGCGCCCTTTTTCCGCGTCCTGTGACAAATGCCATATTATCCATGCCAGCCTCAAGCGCCTCATCAACGCCGTAGTGAATGAGCGGTTTTGTAAGTATTGGCAACATCTCTTTTGGGAGCGATTTTGTAGCTGGTAAAAACCTCGTTCCGTATCCAGCCGCTGGAAATAGGCAAGTTTGTATCATTTTAGTCCTTCATGAAAAATTGCAAAATTCTACTATCTTTTCCTTAATAATATAAATTTCTCTGAATTTACAAGGCTTTAATTAGCAAATTGATAAGATTTTTAAAATTTTTAAAAAAGAGCAAATTTGCAGACGATTGATAGGATTTTTAAAGCCCAGCTTGATATAAAAAAGTCAAATTTTTTAGCATTTTTGTGCCCGATAAGCGAATTTAAAAGCTTGCATGAACGCCTAAAAGAGGAGCATTTTAAGGCCGTTCATGTAGTTTGGGCGACAAGGGAGCTAAACAAATACGGACAAATAGTTGAAAACCAAAGCGATGACGGCGAGCCAAAGGGCACTAGCGGCCAGCCAAGCCTAAACGCGCTAAGAGGCGCTGATCTTATAAATGTTGGTGTCTTGATAGTCAGGTATTTTGGCGGGATAAAGCTTGGCACTGGAGGACTTGTAAGAGCCTACTCTGGGGCTGTAAATGAAGTAATAAATGAGGCCATAAAAGATGGTGGCGTGATGAAATTTGAGATAAAAGATGAGGTTAAATTTTTTACGCCATTTTCGCTGATGAGCCGCTTTGAGCACTATTTTGCCACTAAAAATTTAAGCGAGTTTGAAAGAGAATTTAATGACCTTGGAGCGATCTGGAGTATAAATTTAAACGAGGCTGAGTTTGCCGAGCTATTTAAATTTTGCAAAGAATTTGAAGCAAGCGAGTTTAAATTTTTAGCCCTTGCACTTAGTGGCAAGAGCTTATTCGCTCATCAAAGCTAAATCATTGTAAAATCGCAAAAATTTTAAAAAGAAAGTAAAAATGGAAATTTGGAACGACATTTATAACCACTTTAACCCAGTCGCCTTTAGTATCTTTGGTTTTAGCGTGCACTGGTATGGGCTTATGTATATTTTAGCCCTTGTTTTGGCGCTTGCCATGGCAAAATATCTCGTTAAAAAAGATAAAATCCCAATCTCAAATCAGCTCTTGGATAATTACTTTTTCTGGGTTGAAATAGGCGTTATTTTAGGCGCTAGGCTTGGCTGGGTTTTAGTATATTCAGGCGAAGTAAGCTACTACTTGGCGCAACCTTGGCAAATTTTTAATCCATTTCATAACGGCGAGTTTATAGGAATTCGTGGCATGAGCTACCACGGAGCAGTAGTTGGCTTTCTGCTTGCGACATATCTATTTTGCAAAAGGTATAAACAAAATTTATGGCAGCTACTTGATCTTTGTGCCATTTGTATACCTTTTGGCTACACATTTGGCAGGGTCGGAAATTTCTTAAATCAAGAGCTTTTTGGACGAGTTACAGATGTGCCTTGGGCGATAAATGTTTTTGGCCAACCAAGGCATCCTAGCCAACTTTATGAGGCATTCTTAGAAGGTTTAGTTATTTTTATTATTTTATTTTTATATAGAAAATTTAAGAAATTTAATGGCGAGCTGATCGCGCTTTATGCTATTTTATACACTTTTGCAAGATTTATTTGTGAATTTTTTAGAGAGCCAGACTCAGGGCTTGGATTTATTATTTTTAATCTTTCAATGGGTCAAATTTTATCACTTATCATGTGTGGTTTTGGAATTTTTATTTATGCCATGCTTTATAAAAAATTTTCAAAGCTCTAATATAAGTGTTTAAAAAATATTAAAGTAAAAATCTGCTAGCATTAGCTTTATCAATTAATACTAATATTTAAATTAGTATTAAGAAATGATAATTTATTTCAAATTTCTTAGGAGGGCTCATGACCGGGCTTATAGAAGGTTTTTTGGGAAAACGGTCGGACGACAAAAAAAGTCGCACTCCAGCCGCTTGGGATAGATGGCAAAGTATTACAGGGTTTATTTTGGCCTGTTTTATATTGTGCCATATGGTTTTTACTTCTACTATACTACTTGGTAAAGACGCATTTAACGCTGTCGTAGGGTTTGCGGAAGCTAAATTTTTATTCGGCGAGGCTACTTGGTGGATTACTAACGTTATTGCCGCGGTAATATTTGCCATTTTTATCGCTCATGCATTTTTAGCTATGAGAAAATTTCCAGCAAACTACAGACAATATCTAATGTTTAGAGGCCACAAAGACCGCATGAAGCACCTTGATACTACGCTTTGGTGGTTTCAGTTTTTAACCGGTTTTGCTCTATTTTTCGCAGCCAGCGCACATCTAGTGGATATAGTCTTTGGCGGACACATCACTGCCGACAAATCAGCGGCTGCATTTCATCAACTAGAAATTTTCTACTTCGCACTACTTGTTTTTATGGTCGTTCACGCTAGTATCGGTATGTACCGCTTGTATGTCAAATGGATAAGCATTGATGGTGCAAATAAGCACGAAATGTTTGCCAAAAGAAATAAGGCAAAAACAATTGTATTTGCCGTTTATGGCATACTTGCTATAATTGCGCTAATCGCCGATTTCGTGTGGATCAGCCATTAAAAAGGAGCTAGAAGATGAATGTAAAATATTATGATGCATTGGTAATTGGTGGTGGTCTAGCTGGTCTTAGAGCTGCTGTGGCTGCTGGAGAAAAGGGCTTAAGCACCGTTGTTTTAAGTCTCATACCTGTAAAACGCTCGCACTCTGCGGCTGCACAAGGCGGTATGCAAGCCTCTTTGGGAAATTCAAAAATGAGCGAAGGCGACAACGAGGACGTACACTTTGCCGATACGGTAAAAGGTAGCGACTGGGGCTGCGATCAGCAAGTAGCACGTATGTTTTGTCAAACCGCACCTAAGGCGATTCGCGAGCTAGCGGCTTGGGGCGTGCCTTGGACTCGTATAACAAAAGGTGAGAGAAGCGCTATCATCAACGCTCAAAAAACGACTATCGTAGAAAAAGAAGAGGTCCACGGACTCATCCACTCTCGCGACTTTGGCGGAACTAAAAAATGGAGAACATGTTTTACGGCCGATGCCACCGGTCACACTATGCTTTTTGCCGTAGCAAACGAAGCTCTAAAACATAACGTCGAAATCCACGACAGAAAAGAAGCTATCGCGCTAATCCACGCAAACAACCGCTGTTACGGCGCGATCGTTCGCGATCTAGTAAATGGCGAGATCACGGCATACGTCGCAAAAGGTACGCTAATCGCCACGGGCGGCTACGGTAGGGTTTATAAACACACTACAAACGCCGTAGTTTGCGAGGGTATAGGTGCGGCCATCGCTCTTGAGACCGGCGTAGCTCAGCTAGGAAATATGGAAGCGGTGCAGTTTCACCCGACCCCGATCGTTCCAAGCGGTATCTTGCTAACCGAAGGTTGCCGCGGCGACGGTGGAATTTTACGCGACGTGGACGGATATCGCTTTATGCCAGACTACGAGCCTGAGAAGAAAGAACTAGCTAGCCGCGACGTCGTAAGCCGCCGCATCATGGAGCATATCCGCGCAGGCAAGGGCGTACCTAGCCCATACGGATATCACGTTTGGCTTGATATTTCAATCCTAGGACGCGAGCATATCGAGAAAAATTTACGCGACGTTCAAGAAATTTGCGAGATATTTAACGGTATCGACCCTGCCGACACCGAAGTATATACCGACGAAAACGGACGACAGCGCGGTAAAGGCTGGGCGCCGATCCTGCCTATGCAGCACTACTCTATGGGCGGCATAAAAACTAAGCCTACAGGCGAGAGTCCTACGCTAGCGGGTCTATTTAGCGCCGGCGAGGCTGCGTGCTGGGATATGCACGGATTTAACCGCCTAGGCGGCAACTCCGTTTCGGAAACGGTCGTCGCGGGTATGATCGTTGGAGACTATTTTGCCGACTACTGCGGCAGCCACGAGATAGATATAAATACCGCAGATATAGAAAAATTCGTTAAAAAAGAGGAAAACTATCTAAAGAGCCTTGTCGAAAAAGAGGGTAAATTTAACGTATTTGAGATCAAAAACAAGATGAAAGACATCATGTGGGAGCACGTGGCGATCTTTAGAACAGGCGAAGGTCTAGCCGTAGCGGTAAAAGAGCTAGAAGAGCTTTATAAGCAATCTTTAGACGTCAAAGTCACAAACAAGGCGCTATTTGGCAACCCTGAGCTTGAGGAGGCCTACCGCGTACCAAAGATGCTAAAACTAGCTCTTTGTATCGCAAAAGGCGCGCTTGATCGCACCGAGAGCCGCGGAGCTCACTGCCGCGAGGACTATCCGAAACGCGACGACCTAAACTGGCTAAACAGAACTCTAACTAGCTGGAAAGAGGGCGATACGCTACCGACTATCGTGTATGAGCCGCTTGATATTATGAAAATGGAGATGCCGCCAGCATTTAGAGGATATGGTGCGAAAGGTAATATTATTGAGCATCCAGATAGTGCCATCCGCCAAAAAGAGGTCGATGAAATTCGTGAGAAAATGCAAGCTGAAGGTAAGAGCAGACAAGAAATTCAAGAGGCTTTAATGCACTATGATCTTCAACCAAAATATAAAGCACCAAACGAAAGAGCAGGAATAGGATATGAGTAGAAAAATAACCATAAAAGCATTTAAATATAATCCGTTAAGTAAAATTTCAAAGCCGCATTTTGCGACCTACGAGCTAGAAGAGACTGATGGTATGACATTGTTTATCGCGTTAAATATGATTCGCGAGAAATTTGACCCAGATCTTAGCTTTGACTTCGTTTGCCGTGCTGGTATCTGCGGAAGCTGCGGTATGCTTGTAAATGGCAAGCCAAGATTAGCGTGTAGAACTCTTACTAAAGATTTTGAAAGCGGAGTAATTGAGCTTATGCCTTTGCCGGTATTTAAGCTACTAAAAGATCTAAGCGTAGACACTGGCAACTGGATGAATGCGATGAGCAAGCGCGTGGAGAGCTGGATACACACCGACCACGAGACCGATATCTCTAAGCTTGAGGAAAAGGTTGAGCCTGAAGTGGCGCAAGAGGTATTTGAGCTTGACCGCTGCATCGAGTGCGGTATCTGCGTAGCTGCGTGCGGTACGGCTATCATGAGGCCTGATTTCATCGGTGCGGTTGGACTTAACCGCGTAGCTAGATTTAAAATCGATGCGCTCGATAAACGAACCGACGAGGACTTTTACGAGCTTATCGGCGATGATGACGGCGTATTTGGCTGTATGACTTTACTAGGCTGTGAAGACAACTGCCCTAAGCACTTACCACTTCAAAGTCGCATAGCTTATATGCGTAGAAAAATGGCTGCTATAAAGTAGCAAAGGGGCTGTAAAAGCCCCAAATTTACTTCTAAATTTGTTAAAAAAGACTGCAAAAAGATGCCAAAAGGCATAAAAAGATATCAAAAATGGGATTGATAAGAGTGCGCCCATTATATAACCAAGTGGAAATGCGATAAATATAAAGACGATTCCAACACCAGAAACAAAACAAAAAATTATCGCAAATATCGTAGCAAAGGTGTTTACAAATAAACTAATATTTTCTAAAAGAAAATTTGTTAGGCCAAGACTTCTCATGTCTTGATTATAACTTTCAAGCCAAAAAATTTATATAATTTCAAAAATTTGCTTCATTTAAGGATATAAAATGTTACCAAGCTATAAAGATATGATGCTACCTATTTTAGAATTTGTCGCACAAAAGAAAGAGGCAAATAGAGCTGAAATTTCTAAATTTATAATTAAGCATTTTAAGTTAAAAGACGAAGATCTTTTGCAAAAAATAAAAAGAGGAACGCCAACTTATATAAATCGTACCGATTGGGCTTTATCCTATCTAGCCACAACAACTCAAATAAAATCAAGGCCAGAAAAATTACCGCTTCAAAAAGTTGGTAGAAGCCTATTTGCCATAACAAATTTTGGCAAATAGCTAGTAAGTAGCAAGGACAAAAAGAGCAAATTTCTCTCTTGGTACGATGAAATTTACAAACAAGAGATAAGGCAAGAGAAAAAAGAAGCCACAGAAAATACTCCAGATGACAATATAGATGAAGCGCTTTGCAAGATAAAAGAAGAGCTAAAAAGTGAAATTTTATCTAGCATTTTAGAAAAAGAGCCAAGATTTTTTGAATACCTTGTAACAAAGCTACTTGAAAAGATGAATTATGGAGCTGGAAATCTTACGAACAAAGGCCCAGACGGCGGGATAGATGGCATCATAGATGAAGATGAACTTGGGCTTTCTAAAATTTATATCCAAGCAAAAAGATACAAAGACGGCAGTAATATCCGTAGGCCAGAAATTCAGCAGTTTATCGGCGCCATATCAAATAAAAATACTAAAAAAGGTGTCTTTATCACTACGGCAAAATTTACTAAAGAAGCTGAAAATTTCGCCAAAGATAATCAAAATTTTAGTGTGGTTTTGATAGATGGCGACAAGCTTGCAGAGCTAATGATAAAATACAAAGTCGGCGTTCAAACAAGCCAAATATATGAAATTTGCAAAATCGACACCGACTTTTTTGAAGAAAATAATTTTTAAAATTTTAAGCCATAAAGTACTACTGCGTATATTTATTGCAAGTTACTACTTGGGATCATTTTGGTCTTGCTTTATTTATTTGCTTAAAAACAAATTTAAATCTTTACTAACGCCAAAATAGTCCAAATTTACCAGCTTAAAATGCTTTTTAGATCAAATTTTACTCTTATAAACGCCGTCTAAAATTTAAGTGTTATAATTACAGCGAAATAACGATTTTAAGGAGAGGATATGCAATCTCGCATAATCACTGGCGTTTTGATGTTTGTTGCTATTTTAGTAGTTTTTTTTATTGATAATTATATTTTAAATTTTATCTTGCTCGGCGCTGTGCTTTATTTTGCATTTAATGAGTCGCTCAAGCTTTATAATATCGATCACAAACAGCTAGTTTTTGCCGCACTTGCTTTTTATGTGCTTACATATTTTACAAATCCAATTTTCATAGCGATCCTTGCTATCATGCTAGTTGCTTCGATCCTAGCTCACATAAAAAGTGAAAATTTAAAGCTAGTCGCACCTTTTGTATATCCGACCACACCGATCTTTATGATGTGGATGCTTTACTCAGAGTATGGCGTAGGCTATCTCGTATGGCTTATTTTAAGCGTAGTTGCAAGCGATAGTGGTGCATTTTTTGTTGGTAAAATGTTTGGCAAACATCCATTTAGCCCAAGCTCACCAAACAAAACAATCGAAGGTGCAGCAGGCGGTGTGGCGATAGGCACTGTAATTGGCTGCATTGTTGGAAATTTTGTAACCGAAGGATTTTTCCAAATTTTATTCTCAAGCTTTTTAGTCTGCGTGTTTGCAGTTTGGGGAGATTTGTTTGAGAGTTACCTAAAAAGACTTTGCGGTGTCAAAGATAGTGGTTCGCTATTCCCAGGACACGGTGGCATGCTTGATAGGATAGATGGTTATTTATTTGGCGTAGTCGCCCTACTTTGGTCGCTCTCGTGGTAATACTTGGCTCAACTGGTTCAATTGGCAAAAACGCCCTTAACCTTTGCGAAAAATTTGGCGTAGAGGTTGAGGCGTTAAGCTGTGCTAAAAATGTAGATTTACTAAATGAGCAAATCTTAAATTTTAAGCCAAAATTTGTCTGCGTAGGCAATGAAAAGCTAGCTAAAAATGTAAAAAACATAGAAGCTAAAAATATCTTTTTTGGTGAGACTGGACTGCTACAAATGCTAGAAATTTCAAGCTCAAAAAAGGTAATAAACGCCCTTGTTGGCTTTGCTGGCCTTGCTCCAAGTCTAAAGACGCAAGCTCTTGGCAAAAAACTAGCTTTGGCAAACAAAGAGAGTCTTGTTGTTGGCGGCAAATTTCTAAAGACTAGAGAAATTTTGCCGATTGATAGCGAGCATTTTGGACTTAAATTTCTACTTGAAAATAAAACTGCACCAAAAAGACTCATCATCACAGCAAGTGGCGGCGCATTTTATAAAAAGCCGATCAAATTTCTAAAAGACGCCACACCAAGTGATGCTTTGAAGCATCCAAACTGGGATATGGGCGCAAAGATTACGATTGATAGTGCGACGATGACAAATAAGCTTTTTGAGGTGATGGAAGCTTACTGGCTTTATGGCATTAAGGAGATCGAGGCTGTGATAGAGCCAACTTCTGCGATACATGCCGTAGTTGAATTTATAGACGGCTCAAGCACGATGCACCTCTCGCGACCTAACATGAAACTAGCTATCGCTCATGCTATGTTTGAAAATATCAATGAAAATATTGTCTCACACGCAAATTTACTTGATCTAAAAAATATAAAATTTCATAAAATCAGCCTTAAAAAATATCCCATTTTTTCGCTAAAAGATGAGGTCCTAGCAAACCCTGATCTAGGTGTAGTGATAAATGCTGCAAATGAGGTTGGAGTGTTTAGCTTTTTAGAGAAAAAATGCTCGTTTTTGGATATCTCAAGGCTCGTTTTAAGCTCTGTTAAAAATTTTAGAAATATTAAAATTTCAAATATTGATGAAATTTTTGAAGCTGATAAAGAAGTTAGAAATTACGCAAAAAGGATGTTAAATGCAAAGGTATGAGGGTTATAAATTTGATCCCAAGCAAAGCTTAATCGGCGTTCAGTTTTTATTTGTCGCCTTTGGTGCACTGGTATTAGTGCCGATACTTACGGGACTAGATGCAAATGTAGCTCTCTTTACAGCCGGTCTTGGCACGCTACTTTTTCAGCTAATCACTAGAAAAAATGTTCCGCCTATTTTTTTAGCAAGCTCCTTTGCTTTTATCGCGCCACTTCAGTACGGTATCGAAAAATGGGGCATAGCCGTGACGATGGGGGGCGTTATATTTGCTGGATTTTTCTACGTTGTTTTAAGCCTCGTGGTCCGATTTGGCGGAGAGAAAATTTTGCATAAAATTTTGCCTCCAGTTGTCGTTGGGCCGGTCATCATGACAATAGGCCTAATCCTTGCTCCAAATGCCGTCAAAATGGCAACATCAGCCACTGAAATTTATACACAAAATGAGGCGATGATCGTCGCTGGCATTTCGTTAGTGGCTACTATTTTAGTGATGATGCTTGGGCGTGGCATGTTTAGACTTATACCTATTTTGCTTGGTATTATCACCGGATACATCGTAGCTTACTGCTTTGGCATGGTTGATTTTACCCCTATCTTTAATGCACCTTGGTTTAGAATGCCAAATTTCACTACACCAAAATTTGAGTTTGAAGCGATCATTTATATGATACCTATCGCCATAGCTCCAGCGATCGAGCACATAGGCGATATGCTTGCTATCTCAAATGTCACAAAAGAGGATTTTTTAAAAAACCCAGGCCTTAAAAATACGCTCCTTGGAGATGGACTTGCCACTTCGCTTGCTGCTTTTTTTGGTGGCCCGCCAAACACTACATACTCAGAGGTCACCGGCGCAGTTAGCCTTACAAAGGCTTATAATCCAGCGATTATGACCTTTGCAGCGATCACTGCCATCGTGCTAGCCTTTGTTGGCAAGCTAGGAGCTGTACTCTCAACTATCCCAGCCCCAGTCATCGGTGGTATCATGCTGCTACTTTTTGGCATCATCGCAAGCGTTGGTATGGAGACGCTTATAAAAAATAAAGTCGATCTTGCAGACCCTAGAAACATGATAATCGTAGCCCTCATCTTCATCTTTGCCATCGGCGGCATGGTGCTTGACCTTGGAGCGGTTAAATTTTCAGGCATAGGTCTTGGTGCAGTTACTGGCATAGTTTTAAATTTGCTTTTACCAAAGACAAAGCATTACGAAGGATATTAATGCGTAAATTTTTACTTTTTTTACTAACCTTTGCCACTGCTAGTTTAGCTAATACTTTAGACTATGTGCTCATCAAAAAAGGTGAACCAAGCGAAAACACGATGTTGTTAATCGGCGGTATTCAAGGCGATGAGCCGGGTGGCTTTTTGGCAGCCTCTATCGTGGCAACTGACTATAACATCACAAAAGGCTCGCTTTGGGTTGTGCCAAATTTAAATTTCCCAAGCATAATCGAGCGAAGTCGTGGCACAAAAGGTGATATGAATAGAAAATTTGCCCATGTAGATAAAAACGATCCAGACTATAACTCAGTAATGAAGATAAAAGATGTCATCACTGATAAAAACGTCACGCTCATCTTAAATTTACACGATGGAAGTGGCTATTACAGAGATAAATTTATAAGCAAGGACGAAAATCCAGATAAATGGGGCAATACTTGCATAATAGACCAAAGCACACTTCCTGGTTCAAAATATCCAGAGCTTGAAGGTATCGCTTCAAGCGTAAAAGATGTGCTAAATAAGCATCTAATAGATCAAAAGCACCAGTATCACATCAAAAACACGCACACTGCGATGGGTGATAAAGAGATGCTAAAAAGCCTAACTTACTATGCTATCACGCAAAATAAATCAGCCTTTGCAAACGAAGCTAGTAAAAATTTAAACGCCGAGCAAAGGACTTATTATCATCTAATCGCCATTGAAGAATATATGAAAAAGGCTGGCATCAGCTTTACTAGGCCGTTTAATCTTGATGTTAAAAGCGTAAAAAAAGCAATCGAGAAAGAAATCAGACTCGAGCTTGAAAATTCATACGCGATAAGCCTTAAAAATCTAAAGCCTTTAATAAATTTTGTCCCGCTTAAAAAAGGCGAGTTAAACTACAGCTCACCAAATCCGCTAATAGCCATTATAAAAGAAAATGGTAGCTTCAAAGTGCAGTACGGCAACCGCTTTGTTACTAGATTAAAACCACAATATTTTGAGTTTGCAAAACCTCTTGAGGAAATTTCACTAATAAATGACGGTAGCGAGCTTACATTAAAAAGTGGCGATAAATTTAGCGTGAAAAAGAGCTTTAAAATAAAATCACTCAAAAACGTGCGTGTGAATGTCATAGGATATGGCACAAAAAGTATAGATGAGAGCGAGCAAGAGGTGGCTAAAAATAGCCTAAATAAAAGCTATAGCATCGATAAAGATGGCAAAATTTATAGAGTCGAGTTTTATAAAAACGAAGATGGCAAAGAGAAATTTGCCGGCATGATCTTAGCGGAGTTTAGATGATACTTGGCATCGAAAGTAGCTGCGATGATAGCTCGGTTGCACTCATAGATGAACGCACTTTAGAGAAGATTTATTATAAAAAAATTTCTCAAGAAGAGGAGCACGCTATCTTTGGCGGCGTTGTTCCTGAGCTTGCAGCCAGGCTTCATACAAAGGCACTGCCAGCACTTTTAGAGGATATCTTGCCAAATTTTAAAGATATAAAAGCGATCGCTGTGACAAATGAGCCAGGTCTTAGTGTGAGCCTAATAGGCGGTGTCAGCATGGCAAAAGCGCTAAGCGTGGCTCTAAATATCCCGCTAATTGCTGTAAATCATTTAGTTGGGCACATCTACTCACTATTTTTAGATCGCGAAGCCACATTTCCACTTGGCGTACTGTTAGTAAGTGGTGGGCATACGATGATCTTAGAAGTAAGCGAAAATGATGAAATTTTGGAGCTTACAAGCACTAGCGATGATAGCTTTGGCGAGAGCTTTGACAAGGTTGCTAAAATGCTTGATCTTGGCTATCCAGGCGGTGCCGTAGTTCAGCAAAATGCCCTACTTTGCAAAGACAAAGAGAGGTTTCATTTTACCATTCCACTTCTTCATGATAAACGCCTTGAATATAGTTTTTCAGGGCTTAAAAACCAAGTCAGAGTTGAAATTTCTAAGCTAGATAGTATCACTCCAAAAGATATTTCTGACATCTGCTACGCATTTGAAAATACTGCCTGTGAACACATTTTAAACAAGCTTGAAAAGGTCTTTTGGTTAAGAAATTTTAAGCGTTTTGGTGTAGTTGGCGGTGCAAGTGCAAATCTAAATTTACGAAAAAGGCTTGAAACGCTTTGTCAAAAAAACGAGTGCGAGCTTTTGCTAGCTCCGCTTGAGTTTTGCTCTGATAATGCATTAATGATAGCAAGAGCAGGACGGGAGAAGTACCTAAAAGGCGAATTTGTAAACCATAGCGAGCTAAATATAAATCCAAGAGTTAGCTTTAAAAAGCTTGAGTTAAATTAAACTTTTTAAAAAACATAAAATTTTGCGCCTAAATCTTGATAGCTTCGTAAGTAAAAACGTAATAAAATCTAAAAAATTTTAAAAAAGAATCTTTAATGGACGAGTTTTTAAATCACGCTTGGCATTTAAATAAAATTTACGCCAACACTGATGCGAGCGTACCTTTTTACCCAGATCTACTGGCACTTCTTTTATCTTGTGATGAGAAAAATTTAGATGAGTTTATGGCTCTTGCCGAGTTTAGAACTATCTTAAAAAAGCTAGGCGTTGGACTTGATATCTTTAGCATACAAAGTGCTCAGCTAGCCACGCTAAAAGCACTAAATGAGGCAAAAATTTCAAGTAATGAACTTGTAACTCGCTTACAAAAGCTACGTGATGAAAAGATAATTGGCCATGAAAAATTTGATTTTTTAATAAAATTTATAAGTAAAAACTCAAATCAAAATAAAGCAGAAATTTCTAGTGCGAAGCCAAAAGATCACTTTCACAAGAGCTTGGATTTTCTAAACGAGATAAATGAAAAAGCAAGTATGCTTGATGAAGATAAAGAATTTTTACTAGCTTTAAAAAACGCTAAAAAAAGATCAAACGAAACGCTTTTTAACATCGCAGTAAGTGGCATCATAAACTCTGGCAAATCAACCCTTTTAAATGCGCTTTTAAATAAATCCGTCCTTGGCACTTCAAATGTGCCTGAAACCATAAATTTAACTATCTTAAAGCACGCATCAAATAGCCATGCAAAGGTAAATTTTTATAGCCCAGACGAGCTAGAAAAGCTTGGACTTTCAAGCGAAAATTTACCAGCTAGTAGCGTAGAGATCAGCCTAGATGAGATCAAAAACTATACATCTTCAAGCTCAAAAACGGCAAATCTCGTAAAAAGTGTTGAGCTTTATGATGACTTGGAGCTTTTAAGAGATAATGTCTGCATTATAGACACTCCGGGCATAGATGATGCGATCGTTTTAAGAGAGCAAATTACTACAAATTTTATGAAAGAGTGCGACCTTTTGGCTCATCTCATGAATGCTTCGCAAAGCGCAACGCAAAAAGACGCACTATTTTTGAAAAAATGTTTTGAAAACTCGCACATCGTAAGAGTTGCTATCGTACTAACTCACGCTGACGAGTTAAACGCAAAGGATATTAATGAAACGCTTAACTACGTAAAAAAGGCGATCGGCGAGCAGATAAATGACATCAAGATAGATTATTTTGCCCTTAGTGCAAAAGCTTATCTTGATGGCGCTTTAAATAGTGGCGTGCCGGAGTTTAAAGAGTATCTTTACGATGTGCTTTTTGGTAAAGACTCTAAAAAATCAGCTCTAATTTTAAACTCATATCAAAAAGAATTGCAAAATATTTTAAAAACAAAACTTGAAGCCACAAAGGCTGAAATTTTAGAGCTTAAGGCATTTGGTTTAGAGCTAGAAGCTTTGCAAAACGAGCAAGCAAATATCAAAAATTCTCTTAATGAAAATTTCACAAAACTTGAAAGGCTTTTAGAAAGCGAGCTAAAAAAACTCGATGGTAAAAATGCAAAAGATATTTATAAAATGGGGCTTGAAGCGTTACTGCAAAATCTAAATGAAAAGCTTAAGAGCGAGATCGCTTACTGCAAAAGTAAAAGAGAAAATTTAAATCTAAAACGTCTTACACAAATAGCAAAAACTACACTTTGTGACGGAGTTGCGGCACTCATGAGAGAGGCTAGAAATGAAACTTTAGTGCAGATAAAGTCATGCGAGCAAAATATTGCTTTAAGTTTTGATGGCTTTAAGGTGAGTGAAAATAAAATTTTTAGTATAAATGACTTTTTAAAGCAAATGGGCGTAGAGCTTGATTTTAGCAAGCTTTTAGATGAGCTTGAAGCTAAAATTTTAAGCAAAAATGAGCCAGATGAGGCACTTTTAAGTTTAAGACAAAATTTACTTAACAATAAAAGCATATCGCAGTTTTGTGAGACGTTGGCAGAACACGAAAAAAAGCTACTAAAAGAGCGAGTAAAGGCTTATGAGATGAGCCAAAAAGAGACTCTAAACCAAAGACTTTTAGTCCTTAATGAAAAACTTAATGAGCTAAATTTACAAAATCAAAGCTCAATTTCAAAGCTTAAACAAAAGACCTCCTTGCAAGATGAAATTTACTCACTTTTAGAGGATATTAAAAATGTTTAATGAGTTTATAAATGCCTACAAAGCGAGATACTTTAAGGTTTTTACAAATGATTTTAAGGGCGAGCTAGCTAGGCTTGTAAATGATCTAAACGATCCTAGTTTGCATATAAGCGAGCAGATAAAAGAGAGCTTAAATTTACTAATAGATACTCTAAATGAGCCACCACTAATAGCTGTTATCGGTCAATTTTCAAGTGGAAAATCAACGTTTTTAAACGCACTGCTTGGTCAAGATATCTTGCCATCAGGACTAACTCCAGTCACCGCAAAGGCTGTGAGACTAAAATTTGCAAAGATGCCACTTCTAAGCGTGAAATTTACAAACGGTAGCGAAAGCCTACTAGCAAGTAGCGATCTAGCCGAGCTAAATAAGCTAGGCGAGCAAGTTTCTAGTATGACGCTTTATGCGCCAAGTGAAATTTTAAAAGAGATAAATTTCATCGACACTCCTGGCCTAAACTCGCTAAGAGATGCTGACACAAAAGAGACAAAAAATACGCTAAAAAAGGTTAGTGGTGCGATATGGCTAAGCCTTGCAAACAACGCCGCAAAGGCAAGCGAGCTTGAAAGTATCAAAGAAATTTTAAAAGCCAATGATCTAAAAGCGATCTGCCTAATCAACCAAAAAGACAAGCTAAGTGAGGACGAGCTTGAAAGTTTGCTAAAACACGCTGGGCAAACTTATGGCGAGCTTTTTGAGGATATCATCGCTATCTCATCAAAGCAAGCACTCCTTGGCATCACAAATAATGACAAAAGCCTACTTGAAGCTTCAAATTTTAACGAAGCTCTAAAGGCTATTAAAGAGTGCTTTTTAGACAAGAGCTTTAAAGAAAATTTCATAAAAGCAAGGGCAAAAAAGATCGTAAAACTCCTAACTAGCGAGCAAGAAAAACATCTAGAAATTTATGACAATGCGCAATTGATTTTAGATGAATTTAGTGGCTCGCTAGATGAGAAGCTGGAGGCGATAAAAGAGGAGTTTAAACCAAAGATCGCTTTAAGTTATAGTCAAATGAGTGAAGTTATAAAACTTGCTGCTGATGAGGTATTTAAGCTACTTAAACCTTTTTCAAAGACGAAATTTAACGCTTCAAAGACGCTTTTAAATAAAGAAATTTATAAGCGTGAAAATTTTGAGGTAATAAGTCTTGATAGCGACGAAGTCTTTTCAAAACTTATCTACGAAGATGTGGTTTTTAATAAATTTTTTAAACGCTATAAAAAAGATTTAAAAGAGCTAGAAAATGCAATAACCTCAGCGTTTAATGAGCTTTATAAAAATTTAGAGGATAAATTTTTAATATACAAATCTCGCTATGAAAATTATGCTAGTTTTGATGATCAAGTCTTAGCTTACGAAACAAAATCCATAAATACCTATGCCGGACGGACATATGAAAATTTTTTAAGAGAGTATGAAACGGCTAAATTTAAGGCTATACAAAAGGTCTCTTTGTTCTTTGAAAAGCTTGATATAAAACTAGCCTCAAACTATGAAAACGCGCTCAAACTTGCGGTTTATTTTATAAAACAAAAGATAGAAAAGACGCTAGAATCGCATCTGCAGATAAATACACCACTTTATATTCCAAGTGCAAAAGACGTCTATGAGCGTATGCTTGATGCATTTAGTCTTTATGAGTTTGAAGCTTTAATGTGCTCAAATAGCTCGTTTTTAAATAAAATTTTGCTTGATATAAAAAGCGATTTTAATGAAATTTATACTTTAAAAATAGCAATGCTTGATGACTTAAAAGCAAGAGTTAAAGAGCAAATTTCAAAGATCGAAGAGCTTTGTGAAAATTCATTATTACTAAGATAAATAAAAATTTTTAAAGCTTAGAAGCTATCCATTTAAGGATAGCTTTTATTTTATGCGTGCATTATGCCGATCTTTGGTGCGTCAAATGCTGTCACGCGCTTTGGTACTCCTTTAAATTTCTCGACATTCACAAGGCTTGTGTGAGCGGTGTTGCTCTGGCTCATCTTGCTTGATGGCACATCTTTTGTGAGCACATTTAAATTTCCGTGCAAGCAAAGGCTCTTTTCACCCGGTTTTTCAGGGTCGTACCAAGCACCTTCGCTTACTATTACGACATTTTGTGGCACATCCTCAGTCACAAAGGCACCGCACAAAATTTCGCCCCTGTCGTTAAACACACGCACCACGTCGCCCATCTTTATCCCTCTAGCCTCGGCTGTTTTTGGATTTATAAGCACTGGCTCACGCTCTGCGATCTCGTTAAAGTTGCGAAGTACGGAGTTATTTAGCTGTGAGTGAAGCCTAAATTTAGAGTGCGCGCCGCTAATTGCGATAGGGTATTTTTTATTTTTTGCGCCAAGCCACTCAAATGGCTCAAGCCAAGCTGCATGCGGTGGGCAGTCATCATAGCCAAAGCCAGCAACCGTTTCAGAGTAAATTTCTATCTTACCAGATGGTGTTTTTAGCGGATTTGCCACTGGATCGTCGCGGAATTTCTTATAGTTTGTAAAATAGCGTTTTTTCTCATCGATCTTGTCAAATCTAAAATATCCCTTCTCCCAAAATTCCTCAAAGCTTGGCACACTCTCATACCCAAGCTCGGCAGACTTTTTAACGGCATCTTCATATATTGTCTTGACCCACTCTAGCTCGCTTTTACCCTCGCTAAATGCCTCTTCCCTGCCCCACTCTTTGGCGATCAGCCTTGCGATCTCGAAGTCACTTTTGCTCTCGCCAAATGGTTTAACAAGTGGCTTCATCGCAAATAGATACTCGCTAGTTGAATTTGCCATTTCAATGTCTGTTCGCTCGTACTCAAGCGCAGCTGGCAAGACGATGTCACTAAATTTAGCTGTACTTGTCCAAAACGGCTCGCAAGTGATGATAGCATTAACGTTTCGCATAGCTTTTATCGCTCTATTTGCGTCAGGATGCCTTGTGAAAGTCGAGCCATTTGCATTAAACATCACTCTAATCTTTGGCAGTTTATAGCTCTTGCCATTTCTTGTTATCTCCTTGCCTGGGCTTAGAAGCGCGTCTATGAGCCTTGAGTTTGGCATTTCGTAGCCCTTTGTCTTTGGTACCAGCCCGCTATCAATAAATTTTTGAGGTACCTTCGTCTCAAACGCCGCTAGTTTAGGCGCTATGAAGCTCTCATCAGCATTTTTGTGCATGCCATCATTTGTGACAAAGCCGCAACCCTCTTTACCGATGTGTCCAAGCATCGCATTTAGCGTCACGAGCGCCCAATAGGCCATCTCACCGTGATCTTGTCTTTGAATGGCGTAGCCACTAATTATCACTGAGTCATTTTTAGCTAGATCCTCGCTAAATTTAGCAAGCTCTTGCTCGCTCACGCCACAAATTTTGCTTGCCCAAGCTAGGTTTTTATTGATCCCGTCAGTCTTGCCAAGCATATACTCTTTAAATTTATCAAAGCCAACTGTGTATTTTTCTATAAATTCTTTGCTGTAAAGCCCTTTTTCATAAAGGTAGTTACACATACCTATCATCATAGCTGTATCGGTGCAAGGCACGACTTCAAGGTATTTTGAGTCAAAGTACTTTGCGCTATCGTTGTGATAAACATCGACGCTATAAATTTTCATCTCGCCACTCGCGCCTTTTTTTCTGATCTCATCATAGTATTTATATGAGTTGTGAAGCGGCACGCCAATGGCGATCTTGTTTGAAACTACTGGGTTTGTGCCCCAAAATACGATCGTTTTGGCATTTTTTAAGATCGCCTCCCACTTTGTTGGCGCTAGCGCAGGATCGACAAAGCCAGTGACGTGAGGCATGATGACAGTCGCTGCGCCGTATGAGTAGCCACCTAGCTCATTTACGTAGCCACCAAGCACGTTAAGTAGCCTTTTTGCGGTCTTTTGGCTGTGGCCAACTTTGCCAAGGCTACCCCACTGATAAACCTGTCCGTAGATCGCTTCAGCACCGTATTTATCAAAATTTTCTTTTAAAATTTTTGCACTTAGCTTTATAGCCTCGTCCCAGCTCACACGCACAAATTCTTCTTTACCACGAAGCTCTGGTTTTGGGTTGTTTGGATTGGCTAAAAAGCTCTTTCTAACAAATGGATATTTTACTCTGCTCTCGTTTTGGATGTAGTCAATAACTGCGTTATTTAGCTCGTTTGGATAAGCATCGCCCTCAAATGGCACCGTCTCAACCACGCGACCTGCTATAGTTCTTACATAAAATGGGCCAAATTTATTTGCGCTTAGTCCGCTTTGTTTGTCAAATAGCGCTTGCTCTGCGCTTCCAAGCTCTTTTGCTTGAAGGCTAGCCGCGCCTAATGCGCTTAATCTTAAAAAGTCTCGTCTTTTCATTTTCTCTCCGATTTTGGTTAAATTTATTGTTTTTGGTTGGTTTTAGAAATTATAAATTTAGGGTTTTGTATCATTTCATCGTTTAAAGGCCTTGTAATGTAATACGCAAACTTGCATCTAAATTGTGCTATTTTAGCCAAAAATTTTTAAAGGATGGGCAGATGATTGGATTTTATGTAAATGTAAAGTTAAAAGCTGGGTGTGATGCGAAATTTGAAGAAATTTTAAAAGAGATCGTGCCAGCTTCAAGGAAAGATAAAGGCTGCATAAGCTACGAGTGCGGCATGGTTGTGGGCGGTAAAAATGAATACTGCTTTATGGAAATTTGGGAAGATCTTGCAAGCCAAAAAGAGCATATGAAAAGCGTTCATATGGTGAAAAACGCAGCTGCGCTGGAGGCTTGCAAAGAGAGCCAAGAGGTAAAAATAGTAAATTTTGTAAGCGTAAAGGAATAATATTTGCTTTAAAAAGGGCAAAATCCACAAAAAATGAGCGAAGAAAAAATGCTTGAGATGATAAATGCGACTGCTGATATTATATTTATGGCCGTACTTAGGGGACGAGTAAGCTTTGAGGCTTGTAAAAAAGATAGGGAATTTATCGACTCTTTAAGAGAAGAGCTACTTGGCAAAAATCCAAATAAATTTAAAATCGCCCAAAACTCATACCAAATGATCGCCATTTTTGAAAAATATCGCAATAAAAAATAATCCACTTAAAATTTAAATCTGCTTGCCGATATTGTGTTAAAGGATTTTGACATGATAAACACACTAAATGGATTTAATCAAAGCTTTAACTACCAAGACGCTTTTAGTAAGCGCCAAGCCACAAACGCAAAATTAGACAAAGTAGAAATTCCCACCAAAAATGCGGACATCAAGCATCTACCGCTCTCTGGCTACTCATCAAATGATAAAATTTCTATCTGGGGCAAGATAAATGGCCTTGATAGCGGGGTGAACAAAGATGAAGCCTCTAGCCTTAAAAATTTCATCGATAGCACGAAGCTTTGGCGACTAAACTCCATCATCACTAGCGAGAAAAACGGCTTTAGTGTAGATGAGTTCATCAAAAATCACAAAATGAGTTCAAACAACAAAATAATCAATAATGCTTTTGGTGCTCTTTATCTAAGCCGCGAGGCTACAAATTTGCTAGACTCTGATCTAAGTATCGATGAGTTTAAAGATAAATGGCTGGAATTTACCGCCGAAAGGATACTTGGTGAGCATGCAAATGTAAAAATTTCTTTTAAAGACGGGGCTTTACATTACGAGCAAAGCTCTGATAAAAAACGTATAGAATTCTTGGGTCAGCCTATGTTGCACCGTGTAAGCTACGCTGATAAAAACAGCAAAGATGAGTTTTTAAAATTTCTAAAAACAAGTTATGAAAAGGGCGAGAGCATCGCTGATGTGCTTCAAAATATCGCCCTTACGCCAGTTAGAGAAAATGGCGATGAAGAGATAGAAGAAGAAAAATTTAAACCTATGCAAGTTACCAAAAAGAGCGTGACTTACACGGACAAGGATATAAAACGTGAGTTTTTTGAGGAATTTATCAGGCGTGAGGTCGAAAATGGAGCGAGCTTTGATGATCTGGTGCAAAAGCTAAACAAGCTAAAGCCAAAGGATATTCTCGCTTAGCTTTGGCTTTATGTTTAAATTTCTAGGGGCTGGCTTAGCTCTTTAAATTTCTACTTAGATTTGAATTTAAAGATCCAATTTAGCCAACTAATTTAAAAAGCTAGCTTATCTTAATAAATTTTTACTCGCGTTTAAATTTTAAGAGTCAGCCAGTTTGACTCACCAAATTTCTATTTCGGATTATTTATACTTATTACCATATTTTTATCATCAAGATAGAGTTTAGCAGCCTCTTTGATATCGTCATTTGTGATGACTTTTACCGCACTTATGTACTCATCAGCCGTATAAAGTGGCGTCTTAAAAATTTTATTTGAGATGATGAGCTTTTGCCAAAACTCAGGCTTTTCATAATCTTTTTTTATAGAAATTTCACTCTGTGCCTTAAAATCCTCCAAATGTTTTGGCAAGAGCGCGCCACTACGCTTGATGCTAGCTATTATCTGCTTTATCTCAGCGATGATCTTGTCTGTATTTGCAGGATCACAAGTAAAGCTAATTAGCATATCCGAATGCTCAAAAGGATAGCGCGAAAGCTTGGCATTTAGGCTAAAACCATATGTTTGACCCTTATCTTCTCTGATCTGCTCACGAAGTGCGGTTTTTAAAATTTCACTTAATGCCCTTAGCCTAATCGCTCCTTCAAAGCTATATTTCGCATCAGAATTTATGATATTTATGCCAACATCGCTTCTTTTTGTGCTTTGATACTCCCTTTTAAAGGTGTGCTGACCCTTGATACTTCGCACGCCATCGTCTTTAAAATTTTCAGCTTCGCCAAGCTTTGGCAAAGTGGCGATATACTTTTTAACAAGCGGCAAAAGCCTCTCTTCGTCGGTGTCACCGATGATTACAAAAGTATATGAGGCTGCGTTTGTAAATTTACCCTTGATGATCTCTTTTAGCTCATTTAGTTTTAGCGCATCAATCTGAGCCATCTCAAGCGGCGTGACACGTTTATTGTTTTCATAAAAAAACTTGCTAAATTCGGTGCTAAATTTATATTCAGGCAAATTTTGCTCTTTGCTTAGCTCATCTTTTGCTCTTTGCTTTATCCTCTCAAGCACGTTTGCATCGGCTCTTGGAGCGTTAAATTCTAAATTTATAACAGCTAGCAGCGAGCTAAGATCGCTTGTGCTTGATGAGCCATAAATGCCTTGCGTGAGTGCTTCTATACCCTTTTCATAGCTTACGATCTTTCCATTTAGTGCCTTTGAGAGCTCATAGTTATTAAATTTACCAACGCCGCTTTCATTTGTGAGCGCCACTGCGAAGCTACCAAGCTTTGGATCAGCCAAATTTGATGTGCCTCCTTTGCTGACGGCTGCAAACAAAATACTATCTTTTTTAGTAGCTAGTGGCTTAAAGATAACTTGCGAGCCATTTTGCATTTTGTAGGTATAAATTCCATTTTTTTCATCAAAGCTTCTTGAGCTTATCTCTTTTGACTCTAAATTTTCATTGCCTAGACTCTTATCGTTGTTGCTAGCAGATAGGTTTGTGTTATAAGCAGGTGCCTTGGCAAAAAGCTTTAAAAGCTCATCTTTGCTAAGCTTAAAACCATCTTTGCTAAAAATTCTTACACGTTCATCAGAAATAGCCAAAATTTGCCTAAATCTAGCATTAACGTCTTCTAACGTGATCTCATTTAATAGCTTTAAACCAAGCTCTTTGTCGTCTTCATCGCTTAACACAAAGCCACCATTTTCTATCATATTTAAAATTTGTCCTGCGTAAGCACTTGATTTTTTAGTCTTTGAGCGTTTAAATTTTGCATCCACATTTGCCACAAACGCCTTTTTCACATCTCCAAAATCATCTTTATTAAAGCCAAACTCTTTAATACCTTTTATAACGCCAAGCATATCTTTAAGGCTTGCGTTAAAATCGCCTCTAAGTACATTTGTTTCAAAACTATAAATTTTCTGCTTTGCTTGAAGTGTTTGAGCTATAAAATCAGTGCTTAAATTTGATGAATTATTTGCATTTTTTTGCTCATAAAGCATATTTATCAGGCTTGCGATAAGTGCGTATTCTAAATTTCTCTTTGCGTCAGCCTCATTTAAAACTGGGCTAAATTTATCAAAATAGCTAAGTCTAACTAGCTCCATTCCAGTTTCATTCGAGTCATAGTTAAAAATATTTAAACCACTCTTAAAGCTAATATTTTTTTCTGGATGAATGTAAGAATTTGTATTTTTTGCTTGGCTAAAGCTTTTTTTGATTAAGCTTTTTATCTCATCTTTATCAAAGTCGCCAACAGCAACAAAGCTCATAAATCTTGGCTGATAAAGCCTCTCGTAAAATTCTTGCATGTGCTTAGCATCTATGCTTTTGATGACGTTCATGTCGCCTATTGGCACTCTTTTTAGATAGATGCTACCCTCAAAAATATCCTTTGTTTGAGCCAAATAAAGCCTATATCCTGGCGTATTTCTCTGACGCTCCTCTTCCATTATGACGCCACGCTCTTTATCAAGCTCCTTAGGATCGATTTTAACGCCATCTATCCAATTCAAAAAGACCTTAAATGTATCTTGTAAATTTTTCTCATTTACATTAATCGTTAAGACATAACTCGTCTGATTGTAGCTCGTCTGCGCGTTTAGATCAGCTCCAAATTTCACACCAAGGCTCTCAAGCTGCTTAATGAGCTCATTTTTACTAAAGTCACGGCTGCCATTAAACGCCATGTGCTCCAAAAAGTGAGCAAGACCTTGCTCGCCATCTTTTTCATCAGTTGAACCAGAATTTATAACAAGATAAAAAATAGCTGTTTTTTGTGGAAATTTATTCTCTTTGATATAGTATTTTAGCCCATTTTTTAGCTCTCCACTTAACATATCTTTATCGTTTTGAAGCGCAAAAAGACCCATTACTAGACAAAAAAGCAACAAAATTTTTCTCATTATTTTCCTTTTTAAATTTTAATCGATAGACAAAGCAGAATTTAGCATAAGCCTGCAAATTTGCAGGCTAGAAGATTATTTTAGATCGTATTTTTTAAGTAAAGCTTCGTAGCTTCCGTCTTTTTTCATATCATCTAAAATTTGATTTATTTTCTCTATTAACACACTCTCTTTTCCTTTATCAAAAGCTATTGAAAAGCCCTCGCTACCATCAACTTCCTTGAAAAATGCTTCAAGTTCTGGATTTTTCTTGATAAAGCCATATCCGATAGAGCTATCAAGGATGACTGCGTCAAATTTACCAACTTTTAATCCCATGATGAGTGGCACAGTATCCTCTGAAGGCACTACTTTTACGCCATTTATAGCATTTGCTGCTAGCTCTTGGACAGTGCCTTGTTGCACGCCAACTCTTTTGCCAGCTAGCTCTTCTTTAGCTTTTAATGCGTCATTATCTTTTTTCTTTAGATAGAGGTTTTCAGTTAAATAGTATGGCTTTGTAAAATCAATCGACTTTAATCTATCTGAAGTCGCACTCATCGCACTTATAATGCCATTTATTTTGCCAGCTTTAAGTGCTGGGATAAGGCCGTCAAAACTCATATTTATAATCTTATATGAAAAGCCTGCGCGCTTTGAAATTTCACCAATTAACTCGATATCAAAGCCTGTTATTTTGTTATTTTCATCGATATATTCAAATGGAGGATAGTTCGCCGCTGTGCCAAATTTTAGCTCGTTTGCACAAAGAGCAACAAAAACTGTGAGTAAAAGAGCAAAGATCTTTTTCATAATAGTGTCCTTTAAGGTGATTTAGTGGCTTAATTATCAGTATTTCTCTATTAAAAATTGTTTAAATTTACAATAAAAGAAAAATGCTATAAATAATCGTATAGCAAAGTAGCATATAAATTTTTATAGATAAGTTCTATCCCTTAATTATTTTAAGGGATAGAATAATAGGAGCTCTAAGAGTAAGTCAAAGATTAAAATTTATTTTTTCTAACTTCGTTTACTATCGCCTTAGCCATGTCATCAACATCAGATGTTACTTCATTTGCTTTATTGACAATTACTACATTTTCTTTTGTAAGTGTGTCTATTTGAGCAACTGATTGGTTTATCATGTTAATTCCTTCACTTTGCTCTTTTATAGATTCACTCATTTCATTGATTGATTGAGCTAGTACATTTGTATTTGCTTCGATCTCTGTTAGAGATTTTTGAGTTCTCTCTGCTAGTTTTCTAACCTCATCTGCAACAACCGCAAAGCCTCTACCATGCTCTCCTGCACGTGCTGCCTCGATTGCGGCATTAAGAGCTAGTAAATTTGTTTGATCAGCTATATCTCTAATAATAGTTATGATATTTTTGATCTCATCACTTTGTCTAATAACATCAGATGTTTTTTGAGATATTGCATTCATTGAGCTTGACATTTGCTCTACTGCGGCAGCAGACTCTTGAAGTGAGCTTGCTTGTACATTTGCGCCTTGAGTTAGTTCTTTCATTGACTGACTTAAAGCCTCGGCCTTTTCTTCTAGCACATGGGCTTGATCTAAATTTGCCCTTAACATCTTGGTTGTCTCTTCACCAAGAGCATTTATACCAACCGCCATTTTGCCATCATCTTCAAGCCTTTTAGTAAAGTCTTGTTTTTTAAAGCTTTCTAATAGGTTTAACACGTCATCGCCATTTTCCGCAATAGCATGTTTAAGTGCGATTTGTAAGTCTTTGAAAGTTTGTTTTAGCTGGTTAAGTGCAGGATTTGAAGTATCTGCATTAAGCTGAGCTACGTAGTTACCTTTACCGATTTGATTTACAAAAGTATTTGCCTCTTTAATGAAATTATTTTGCTCAGATAAATTTGCCTCGATTTGCTTGATATTCTCATTTATCAGTGCACTCATCTGTCCGATCTCGTCGCTACCACTACGATCTAAAAATTCAGCTTTATTAGTTTTGTTATTTAAAAAGTCAAAAAATTTAACTAAGCCATTTTTAGTCTGATCTATGCCAGAGATCAAATTTTTACCTATCAATGTAGATACTAGTAACATAAGCAAAATACAAATAGCAATCACTATGGAGCTAAAAATAAGTTGGGTATTGGCTTCACTTTTTATGTGTTGTGCGTCCTTTTGCATACTATCTAATAATTTTAGCTCAAGCTCTCTCATCGCATCTATTGAAATGCTTATCTTTGAAAACCAACTCGCTGCGTCATAAGATACATCTTCAGTAGTAACTACATTTTTAATAATATTCATCGCATCTATAAAATCAGCCTTTTTTCTAGCGATGGCATCAAATTCATCACTAAATTCTTTTGGGTTGTATTCGTCAAAGTCCTGCATAAATTTATTTATAACACTATTTAGTGCAACTACTTTGTTATAGTCCTCTTTGTTTATGCTCTTTTTAGTAAAAATACTATTTAAAGTAGCACGCAAAATACCAAAAGACTCTTTTATCTCACCAACAATAATGATACGCTTTAGATCATCTACCAAGCTAGGCTCAAGTTTATCGCTATATCCATTTATAGCAATGACCTCTTTTCTTAAAATTTTTGTTATACGACTAATTAGATCATTGCCACTTTTTTGATCTACATTTGAGCGGATACTATTTATCTCTGAAACTATTTCATTTTTCTCTTCAAGCTTATCAAGTGCAGCATCTACTTTTTTACGCTGCTCTAATAAATTTTTATTATCCCCTCCTGCTAGCACGCCTGAGCTAAATCCACGTTCTTTTTGCATCTCATGGATAAAATTATTTTGATTTATTATTGTATCCACGATTTTCTCGCTAAACTCTGCTTTTGAGCGAGTCTTTAAGATACCATTTAGCATGTATGCACTCATGATACCAAGGCCAATAAGACTGACGATAACTATCGCCATAATCTTAGATTTAATACCTAGATTATTCATTTTCTCTCCTTTTAGTTTTTCTTAAATATCTGCTTCAAAAAATAAAGCCATACGACTTTAATACTTAAAATTTATCAACCAAAAAATACTTTTGGTTATTTTTATAAAAAATATTGATTAACATATTTATGTAAAAATTTTAATTTATATTTAGTTTTATTAAATAGTAGGAATTTTTTAACAAAATTGTGATACATGCAAATAGAAAATAGCACATTTAAAATAAATGCCGTTCTCATCCTGAGAAGCTTCATTTTTTCTCCTTGAAAATAATTAAGTCATTTTATTAATTTTACTTTTAAAAGATGTTAAATTTTAAAAATTAGAAAAAAGTGAGTTTTTGCAGAGAATTCATGCTTCTCTGCAAATTTTGTATTTAGATTTATTTCTTTAATCCATATTTATCTAGCATTTTGTCAAATTCGCCAGATTTTTGTAGCTCATCGATTGCTGCATCTATCTTTTTGATAAGGTCAGTGTGTTTGCCTTTATCAAACGCCATTGCAAATCCTTCCGTACCATCAGGAACTCTTAAAAATTCTTCCAAATCTGGATTTTGTTTTAAATATTCAACTCCTATCGGACTATCAGTTAGCACAACATCGATTTTGCCAGCGTTTAGTGACATGATGGCAGCTGCTACATTTTCAGCAGGTATTGACTTAGTAGTTATGCTTTTGGCTGCTTCCTCTTGAAGTGTACCAACTTGAGCTGAAATTTTCTTATCCTTAAGGTTGTCTTTATTTACATCTGAGCCTTTTTTGCGGATAAATAAATTTTCTGAAAAATAATATGGCTTGGTGAAATCAACTGATTTTCTTCTCTCATCAGTTGCACTCATTCCGCTTATAGCGATATCAATTTTACCGGTTTTTAATGCTGATATCAGTCCATCGAAGCTCATATTTGCAACATCAAATTTTATTCCAGTTTTTTTGGTGATCTCATTTAATAAATCTATCTCAAAGCCAACAATTTTATTGTTTTCATCAAGATATTCAAAAGGTGGATAATCAGCACTCGAGCCAACTTTATAAACTACATTTTTACTAGCTCCTTCGGCATTATTTACTGCATTTTTTTTATTAGCATCATCGCCACAACCTAGTAAAAACAAAACCAAACTTGCCATCAAAAATTTTAAAATTTTACTCATTTTCTACTCCTTTAATGATTTAAAATTTTGCCTAAAAACTCTTTTAAACGCTCATGTTGTGGATTTGTAAAGACATTTTTTGGTGTGTCATCAACTGCGATTTTGCCTTTATCCATAAAGAAAATTCTATTTGCTACGTTTCTCGCAAAGCCCATTTCATGGGTCACCACAAGCATCGTTATGCCCCTTGCAGCAACATCTTTCATGATATCAAGAACCTCTCCGATCATCTCAGGATCAAGCGCACTTGTCGGCTCGTCAAAAAGTATCACTTCTGGCTCCATCGCTAGGCTTCTAGCGATCGCGATACGTTGCTTCTGTCCACCTGAAAGCTTGTGCGGATAGGCAAATTTCTTATCACTTAGCCCAACACTTTTTAGCAACTCATCGGCTCTTTTTTCTGCGCTTGCTTTATCTAAAATTCCCGCTTTTATCGGAGCTAGGGTTAAATTTTGCAAGACGTTTTTATTTGCAAAAAGATTAAAGTGCTGAAAAACCATGCTCACTTTTTGGCGAATTTTATTTATGTCTGATTTTTTATCTAAAATATCTTCGCCATTTATCTTTATGTGCCCGCTATCTGGCTCCTCAAGGCGGTTTATACAACGTAAAAACGTACTTTTACCGCCACCACTTGGACCAATTATCGCTATAACTTCACCCTTTTTTATATCTACGCTAATATCATTTAAAACTCGCAAATCGCCATAACTTTTATTTAAATTTTTAATCTCAATCATGGCGGTTTAATCTCCTCTCAAGTAGTTTTGTCAAAAGTGTAAAAAATTTAACACTCACATAATAGACAATGCCTGTAAAAATGACTGGCTCTGGACTATAAAAGACCGCTTGCAAGCTCTTACTTTGCATCGTGATATCAACTACACTTATATAGCCCACGACTGATGTCTCTTTAAATAGCGATATAAACTCATTCGCAAGAGCTGGTAAGATATTTTTTGTAGCTTGTGGAAAAACTATCTCGCGCATCGAAACATAGTAGTTTAGGCCCATCGCACGAGCCGCTTCCATTTGTCCTTTATCCACGCTATTTATGCCACTTCGTACGATCTCCGCCACATAAGCAGAGCTATTTAGCCCAAGTGCGATGAGAGCTACATAAAAATTATCACTCCATGTTGCAAAAATGACAACTGAAAATATTAAAAGTTGAAGTATTACAGGCGTTCCACGTAAGATATCAATATATTCATCGATTATAAAATTTAAGACTTTGATATTTAAAAATTTAATAAACGCCAAGGTAAATCCAAGCGTTATGCCTATGGCAATACCACCTATCGTGAGTCCTAAAGTCACTCCGTAACTTTTGATATAAGCGATCTCTTGAGCCTCACTAAGATCTCTTGGATAGAAAAAATATGCTCCAAGTGAGACGATTATTATAAAAAATAGAAATTTAGCTAAATTTTGAGCCTTCAACTTTGTCCTTCTCTTTAAAATATGGCTTTAAATAATACGAAAAAATTTATATCATTTTGCTTAAAAGCGTTTAAGGATCGGCGCCGAATGTTGTAATTTAAAAAAATTTATATTAACATAAGCCATTTATCTTAATTTGAAAGGAAATTTATGAGCTTTGGGTCTTATTTAGCCATCGCCATCTATTTTGGCTTTTTGCTCTTTATCGGACGATATTTCTACGATAAAAATGCAAGTATGAACGAGTATCTGCTAGATAACCGTCGAATGGGTCCAGTAGTTACTGCACTTAGTGCTGGTGCTTCTGATATGAGTGGTTGGATGCTACTTGGCGTGCCCGGAGCATTATACGCAACTGGCATAGCAAATGTGTGGATGATAATCGGTCTTATCATTGGAGCTTACTGCAACTATCTATTTTTAGCAAAGAGGCTTAGAATTTATACTGAGGTTGCGAGTGATAGCATCACAATACCAGACTTTTTAGAAAATCGCTTTAAAGATAGGACTAAAATTTTAAGAATCATCTCTGGTCTTATCATTTTGATCTTTTTCACACTTTATGTAAGTAGCGGCATCATCGCTGGTGGAAAGACATTTGAGAGCTTTTTTGGTTTAAAATTTGCCTACGGAGCGGTCTTTACACTTGTTATCGTGGTCTTTTACACATTTTTTGGTGGATTTAAAGCAGTTAGTATAACTGATGCATTTCAGGGGCTTTTGATGTTTTGTGTCCTAGTCTCGATCCCAGTCGTGGCATATCTAAATTTAGACTTGACAAGCGATACAAATTTACTAAAAGAGATAAGCAAGCTTGATGCAAATCACCTAAATCCATTTAGAGATCAAACTTTTTGGGGAATTTTAGGACTTATGGCTTGGGGATTTGGCTATTTTGGTCAACCACACATCATTGTTAGATTTATGGCGATACGCGATTCAAAAGAGCTTGCTAAAGCAAGAAGAATAGGCATTGGCTGGATGAGCATTGGGTTGCTTGGTGCGATTATGAGCGGACTTATTGGCTTTGTCTACTTTAGTCAAAGAGGCGGGCTTAGTGATCCTGAGACGGTGTTTTTAAAGCTTGGTGAGCTACTTTTCCCACCATTTTTTATAGGCATTATTATCTCAGCTGTGCTTTCAGCGATCATGAGTACTATCTCAAGTCAGCTTTTAGTTACGTCTAGCTCGGTAACAAAGGACTTTATCTTTGCATTCTATAAAAAAGAGATTAGTCAAAATACACAAACAGCGATCAGTCGCTATGCTGTCGTAGTAGTGGCTATAGTTGCTACTATACTTGCCTTTATCTCGACAGATAATGTTCTAAATGTCGTTGGCAACGCTTGGGCTGGATTTGGTGCGAGCTTTGGACCGGTGCTACTTTTTAGTCTTTACTGGAAGCGTATGAGTGCACTTGGAGCATTAGCTGGTATGATAGCTGGAGGTGCGACAGTAATATTTTGGATCACTTCAGGACTAAATGTTTATGTTTATGAAATTTTACCTGGCATCATAGCTTCTTGCATAGCGATCATTAGCGTAAGTATCTGGGGAGATGCGATAAATAAAATGACGAGCGAACCTCACGAGCAAGTCATAAAAGATGAATTTGAAAAGATGAAAACAAGGCTTTAAGCCTAAACTTACAAGAAATTCCTAGTATCTTGTACTAGGAATTTCTGCTAATTCTCTCTTAAAGTTTTAATCCCTTTTTTAGTTTTCTTATCAAAAATCTAGCTGGATGAAGCTCGTGAAATAGCGATCTTTCTATGCAAAGTGGGCGATCAAGCACAAGATCGGCTATCAAATTTGCTCCAAGTATCGCTGTGCCAAGACCTCGTGAGCCATGAGCAAAATTTACAAAGACATTTTTTTCGTAGCTTGCTTTTGGATTGTTATCTTTATTTTTGCTCCAAAATAGCCCTTTGTAGTTTTGCTTATAAAATTCTTCGTCATGTAAGGCACCAATTATCGGAAACCTATCTCCACTATAGCTTCTATATCCCACACGTGAACCGATAATGGCGGCTTTTGTGGTGTCAAAAAACTCGCTTACATCGCTTAAATTTTTAGCATTATCCTCAACTTTAGGCATATCGCAAATTTCATTTCTAGCGTAGGTTGCACCGATGACTTGCACCCCTTTTACGGCTGGGCAGATGTAGCCTTTTGCGCTTAGTGGCAGCTCATTTTTTAACACTGGTTTTAGGTGCGTGACTTGACCACGGACGCTACTTATTTGCATGTCATAGTCTTTAAAAATTTCACTACTTTTACTACCTGTGCAAAAGACTAAGATATCAGCCTCCAAGCTTTTTTTATTTTTAAATTTAACACTTATCTTGCCATTTTGCAGGTGCGTCCTACTCTCGTACTCATGGTTAAACAAAATTTCAAAGTTGCTTGAGAGAAATTTACAAATTTCTCTTGGTCTAGCATAAGCCGCCTCTTTTATAAATATCCCAGGATATGGCTTTAAACTCTCATTAAATTTAAAAACATCCTCCGCGCTTTGATCCTGCCATGAGGCATATCGCTTAACTAGCTCATCATCAAACGCATAGTCGATGCAGCCATTAAATTTAATGAGACTTTTTGGTAAATTTGCCTTGTAAAATCTCACTGCTTGCAAAAACGCATTTATGTGCATGCGGCCTAAATTTACCCCGGGCTTCGTAACTAGTGGCATCAAGGCGCCGCAGTGGTTGCCTGAGCCATTTGTCGCGACCTCACTCTTTGCCTCAGCGATCACCACTTTAAAGCCATTTTTAGCTAGCTCGCCAGCTGTGGCAAGCCCAGCCACTCCTGCTCCTATAATAAGCGCTATTTTGCCTTTTACGCTGGCGACTGGCTCGCACCTAGCAAACCAAGCATCCTTTAAATTTTCATCTTTTTTCTCTAGCACAGCGCTACTCATCTGGCGTTTTCTAGAGTAACCCTCTTTTAGGCTTAGCAAAAAGCCAGCACCCTTTAGTCCATCTTTTACTATTTTTGCACAAGAGTAGGTTCTAGTAATCGTGCCAACCTTGCTTAGTCTTGCGATCTGTTTAAAAATTTCTTCGCTCCAGATCAAGCCATTTTTACTTGGAGCAAAGCCGTCTAGAAACCAGATGTCGGCAATAAAATCAAGCTCAGGTAAAATTTCTTTAGCCTCGCCGTAGCAAAGATCAAGTGTGATATTTGGAGCAAAATTTATACGGTGTATGCCAGAAATTAGCGGTGGATAGAGCGAAACTAGCTTTTTAGCATAAGCTTTAAAAATGCCTAAATTTTCATAAATTTTTAAAATATCTTCTTTTTTTATGGGACTTTTTTCAATACTAACGAAGTGAAGTTTTTTATTACTACCTTTAAATTTCTTACAAAGCGTGAAAAAATTTAACCCAGCACCAAAGCCAGTTTCAGCGATGATGAAGCTATCTTTGCTCTGCCAAATTTCATCAAGTGCACTTGCAAAGACAAATTCACTCTCAAGCCAAGGTTTATCGGTATTAAAGTAGATGTCACCAAACTCCTCGTTAAATGGAATTTGCCCTTTAAAGCTTAAATTTGCATTTTTCATCTATTTTTTGCGAAATATCCATCTATGCCGTTTGCTATGCCGTTTGCAAGGGCGTTTTGATATGCATCATTAAAGAGCTTTTCACCCTCAACTGGATGCGTGATATAGCCGATCTCAACAAGAACTGCTGGCATAAGAGCACCAACAAGTACCCAAAACGGCGCCTCTCTCACACTGCCATCACTTGCAGCATAGACCTTTCTAGCGCTTGCTAAAATTTCTTTTTGGATATCGATCCCAAGCTTATTTGAGGCAATGATCTTCTCGCGATTTAGCACGTTTAGAAATGTCTGCTGCGAAAAGTAGTTCATCTCTTCGATATCTGATTTGTTCTCAAGCGCGGCTGCGTTTTTACTACGTTCGCTTCTTGCAGGCGATAAGAAAAATGTCTCGATGCCGTGCATACTTTTTGCCTTTGTAGCATTTGGAGCGGCATTTGCGTGAATAGAAACAAATAGATCAGCCATCTTATCATTTGCAAATTTTGTTCTTGTTCTTAAATTTATAAAGACATCAGTTGATCTAGTAAAATAAACCTTGTAACCACGTGCTTTTAATATGTCGCCAAGCTTTTTGGCTACGCCTAGAACTGCGGTTTTTTCCTGAAGTTTGCCATTTACTGCACCTGGATCAGTGCCGCCATGTCCTGGATCGATGACGATCGTTTTGTTGCGTGAAAATTTACCAGCCGCAACTGGTGGCAAAGGCGCTGCCACTGGCTCACTTTGTGCAGGCTGTGACTTTAAATTTGGCTCAGGCTCTTTGTGTGGCACTTCTTCGTTTTTGTTTTTAGTTTTATGAAGTGGTGCTTTTACATTTTCGTTTGAGATAAAATTTTGAGCGCTGATTACAAGCAGATCGCCTGTCGCATTTGCTTTTATAGTCTTTTGGATCTTATCAGAAAAAATAACTCTAACAGTGTTTTTATCATACTGCGAGATGTGAATATAATCAGATATGAAATTTTGATAAGTTAGCGAATTGCCATTTAATCTACCATCAATATCCATAATGTTTTTATATGTATTTTGCTGCTTCAAAAAGGATGTTTTTAGTTTTGCAGTATCGATTTTTGTATTAAACTTAAGTACTAAAGTGTCATTTACCTTGGTTGCACTAAGCAGCGTCAAAGTAGTAGCACTAGCACTAGGCGTACTAGCGCTCTTTACGCCATTTAGTGCATTTAGATCTTTTATATACCCACTTGAGTCAAAACCAAGCGATTTCGAGCTGGTTATTAGTCTTGTGAGTGCTTGTTTTTTTATATTTTTATCATTCTTTATGATCGCGTCGACATAGATATCTTTTATATCGTTGTGAAATTTTATCTTTGCACTTCTGCTTGAGCTGGCAAAATTTTTATCAAATTTTGCAAATATCTCAGAATTTGTCACAGCAAAAAGAAAATTACAAACAATAAAAAAGAGGATTATCGCTCGTTTCATTCACCATGTACCAGCTTGTGCATTAGCTCTTTTACGCTTATTAGCTCTTTTAGTTTATATCCGTTTGCTCCCGTGAAAAATAACCCGGTCTCTTTTTTGCCACTAAATGAGTCAAACAGCCTATCAGCGATGCAATATCCAACCTCTTTAGCCCCTTTGCCCCTTTGACAAGGGCTCACACAGTTGCTTATACACTGGATCTTTGGTCCCATCATTTTTTCTACCAAATTTATCAAATTTGTTCTAATCCCACGAGCTGGATAGCCAACTGGACTTTTTATAAGCTCTATGTCTTTTTCCTCGGCTGCTAGTATCACTTCTTTAAAGCCAATATCTGCGTCACACTCATGAGTGCCGATGAAGCGTGTGCCCATTTGAACGCCGTCTGCTCCAAGCGATATTGCTTTTTCTATATCATTTTTATCCCAAATTCCACCGGCTGCGATGAGCGGAAAGTCGCCCCACTCTTTTATCTCGGCCTTTACTTGTGGGATTAGATTAAATAGCGAAAACTCAGGATCAAGGCACTGCTCGTAAGTAAAACCCTGATGCCCACCGCTTAGTGGTCCTTCAAGCACAACCGCGTCTGGCAAGCGATCATATCTTTGTAGCCAACGTTTGCAGATGATCTTTAGTGCTTTTGCACTTGAGATAATAGGAACTAGCGCGACTTCTTTAAAATTTTGTGTAAATTCTGGCAAATTCGTAGGTAGTCCAGCACCTGACACAATGATATTTATACCGGCTTCACAAGCGTCTTTTACCACTCTTGCGTAGTCATTTGCGGCATACATTATATTTACGCCAAGCGGCAAATCTCCACAAATTTTTCGTGCATTCTCAATAATTGCTCTAAGACCTCTTGTTGAGTAGAAATTCTCACTTCCAAAAGGCTTTGCATTTAGCTCTTTGTTTATAAATTTACGATTTTCATAATATCCTGTGCCAACTGAGCTGATTATTCCAAGACCGCCTTCAAGGCTGACATTGCCAGCTAGTTTGTCCCAGCTGATACCAAGTCCCATGCCGCCTTGAAATATCGGATACTTTATCTCATATTTTCCTATTTTTAATGGCTTTAACTCCATCTATTCAACCTTTACTTTTGCAAATTTACGCTTACCGACTTGCAAGATATATTCACCTGCCTCTAATTTTAACTGCTCATCACTAATCTTTTCTTGATTAATGCTAACCGCATTTGCCTTTATGTCGCGTCTTGCTTGAGAATTTGACTCACTTAGCTCACACTGCGATAAAGCTTCCACGATCCAAACTGGTGCTTTTAAGCTAAATTCTTTGATATCAGTTGGGAGCTGATTTTGAGAGTGCACGCTATTAAACTCAGCCATCGCATCCTTTGCAGCCTCCTCGCCGTGATACCTTGCTGTTATCTCGTACGCAAGGTCTTCTTTTGCTTTTTTTGGATGATACTTACCGTTTTTAACATCGTTCATTAAATTTTCTATCTCGCCAAGGCTTTTTGTGCTTAAAAGCTCATACCAGCGCCACATTAGCTCATCGCTTATACTAAGCGTTTTTGCAAACATATCATTTGCATTTTCAGTTACGCCGATGTAGTTTCCAAGGCTCTTGCTCATCTTATTTACACCATCAAGCCCCTCAAGAAGTGGCATCATGATAACAGCTTGCTCTTTGCCAACATTATATGTTCTCTGCAAGGTTCTACCCATTAGAAGGTTAAATTTTTGATCCGTACCGCCCATCTCGATGTCGCACTTCATCGCAACACTATCATAACCTTGAAGAAGTGGATACATAAATTCACAAATTGAAATTGGACTACCAGATTTTATCCTTTTTTCAAAATCATCGCGCTCTAGCATTCTAGCGACTGAAAATGTACTAGTTAGCTCTATCATTCCAGCAGCTCCAAGCTCATTTGACCATTTTGAGTTAAACATTATCACGGTCTTTTTTGGATCTAAAATTTTAAAAACTTGCTCTTCATAAGTCTTTGCATTTTTTAAAACAGTCTCTTGATCTAGCTTTTTTCTGGTGGCTGATTTGCCGGTTGGATCGCCTATTTGAGCAGTGAAATCGCCTATTAAAAACTGCACGATCGCACCATGTTTTTGAAGAAGTGCCATCTTGTTTAAAACGACTGTGTGTCCTAAGTGAAGATCTGGAGCAGTTGGATCAAAACCAGCCTTTACATAGAAATTTTCACCTTTTTCATAATAGTTCTTTATTAAATTCTCAACTCTTTCAAAGTCAATAATCTCGGCAACACCGCGTTTTATCTCTTGTAAAATTTCAGCTATATCTTGCATTATCTTTCTCCTAGTTGTGGTATGGATCGCTTTGCGAAACGAAATCTATAATCTTATATCTATCTTTTATCTTCTCTCTTAGCTCGTTTGCATCGATATTTTCGGCCATCTCAACACTTATCTCAAATGTATCACCGCTAAGGTCATTTGCTTCGTTTAGCGAGATTGTAGCCAAATTTACATCTAGTCTAGCAAGATATGTTAAAAATTCAGCCAACGCGCCTTTTCGGTTCTCTAGATTTAATAAAATTTTATATCTATGTGGGGCATTTCTAGTCCATTTGACAAAGATGATTTCATTGCCCTTATCCATAAGCTTTCCAGCACGCTCACAAAGTTTGTGATGCACTGTCACATTGTGCCCATTTTTAAAGCCAACTATACTATCACCTCTTTTTGGGTTACAACAATAGTCAAACTCGACATTTGAAATTTTATGATTTGAATAGATTACGATATTTTCAAATTTTTGCTTTTTAACCTGATATTTGTCGCCCAAAGAGATCATAAAAGGACGCTCTTTTTTTATATACTTTTTAAGCATATTTACGACCTCTTGCAAAAAATCACTTTCAGTTGCAGCACGAAAAACTTTTTTGCCTAAATTTTCATGCTCTATCCAGTCTAAAATTCTATCTTTAGAAACGCCAAAAACCGACTTTAAAATATCAACTGCAATTTTATAATTTATATCTTTTATCTTTTGCTTGCAGTATGTTCTTATCGTAGCCCTTGCTTTACCAGTTCGAACGCTATTTATCCATGAACAGCGAAATTTTGCCTCTTCGCCAGTTACGATCCTTACAATATCGCCGTTTTTTAGCTCTGTTAAAAGTGGCATCCTGACGCGATTTATATAAGCTTCTTTTGCGTAAAGTCCGATCTCTGTGTGAATCTCATAAGCATAATCAAGTGCAGTAGCCCCGCGTGGAAGCGTAAAAACCTCACCTTTTGGCGAATAAACCGCAATATCTTCTATGTAAAGACTATCTTTTGCATATTCATAAAGCTCTTCGACGTTACTTTCAGCTTCATTGTTTTGCATACCAATGTCGTTTAGCCAGTCAAGTTTTGGATTAAGTAAACTGCCCTCACCATTTTTGTATTTCCAATGAGCTGCGACACCGTATTCGGCGGTTTTGTGCATATCATAAGTACGAACTTGTGCCTCAAAAATACTCTTATTATCAAAAATAGTTGTATGTATCGTTTGATAGCCATTTTGCTTTGGAAGCGCAATATAATCCTTAAATCTCGAAATAAGAGGATTAAAATTTATATGCAAATTTCCAAGCGCAAGATAGCAATCAAGCGGCTTTTGCACAAGAATTCTAATAGCAAGCAAATCAAGCACCTCTTCAATCGAAATCCCTTTTCTTTGCATTTTTAAATAAATCGAATAGTAATGCTTTATACGTTTTTGTATCTCAAAAGTGCCCTCAATAAAGCCATTTTCAAGCAAAATTTGATTTACTTTCTCGTAAAAAGCATTTAGCTTAAGGCTAAGCTGCTGCTTATTTTTATTTAAAAAACTATCAATCTTGGCGTATTCTTCTGGCATAGCATATTTAAAACTTAGATCTTCAAGTATATTTTTAATCGATGAAATTCCAAGCCTATGAGCGATCGGAGCATAGACCATAAGCGTCTCTTCAGCAATTCGTTTTTGTTTTTCTACTTTTAATGCATCAAGGGTTAGCATATTATGAAGTCTGTCACAAAGCTTAACCACAAGAACTCTAACATCCTCAATGGAGATTAAAAGCATTTTTCTAAAGGTTAGTGCCGAGCTTGCTAGTTTTTCGTTACTACTTGAGCTTGCAAGCTTGTTTTCTCTTATAGCAACTATCTTCGTAAGCCCTTCAACCAGCTTTGCCACTTCATCGCCAAATTCAGCCTGGACTTCACTAAGCGTAACTTCAGTATCTTCAACTACATCGTGAAGTAGTGCAGCTATGACCATGCTCTCATCTCCACCCATATTTGCTACTATTGATGCTACCAATATAGGATGGATTGCGTATGGCTCGCCACTTTTGCGATATTGACCAGCATGAGATGTGACACAGCTATCTATAGCTTTGTCTAATTTCTCGCTTCGTTCGCAAAGAGAAAAGAGCAACGTTATAGCTTCTGAAACATTTTTACAAGGTAAAATTTGTTCTATTAGCTGCTCTAAAAAAAGACTATTTTCCTTCAACTATTGCCTCTAAGCCTATTTTGCCCTCAGCTACTTCAAGTAGTGCAATGTCAGCAAATTTCATCTTTGAAGTATCGGCTTCTACAAGTACCACTGCTCCATTTGCTAGTGCTTCTGCACGCTTTGCTACGATAAGTGAAAGTTTATATCTATCATCACCAACTTGTTTTAACGCTCTTGCTGTTATTTGTTCTGTTCTCATATTTATCCTTTTTAAAATTTATTTTACTACTGAATATAGGGCCGCTTCTTCTTCATTTATTATTTTTAATAAATTTCCAGCCTTAAACATATTACAAACCAAAATCGGCAGTGAGTTATCTTTTGCTAAAGCTATGGCAGTATCGTCCATAACCTTGATATCATCGCTCATTGCCTTTTCATAGTTTAGTGATTTTAAAAGTTTTGCATCTTTGAATTTTTTAGGGTCTTTATCATAAACACCATCAACTTTTGTCGCTTTTATGATCATATCTGAGCCAATCTCAATAGCTCTTAGTGTAGCTGCGGTGTCTGTTGTGAAGAATGGATTACCAGTGCCTGCAGCAAAGATAACAACTCTGCCTTTTTCCAAATGGCGCTGAGCACGTCCAACGATAAATGTTTCGCAGATCGCTTCCATTTTTATAGCGCTTTGTACTCTTACCTCTAGTCCGCTTCGCTCTAAAGCTTCACGCATCGCGATTGAGTTTATTACAGTTGCAAGCATGCCCATGTGATCGCCACTCGTTCGTTTTATGATGCCATCTTTTGCAGCACTCACACCGCGTATGATATTGCCACCGCCGATAACGATACCGACCTCGATCCCATTTTCGATGAGCTCTTTTATCTCATTTGCTATAAATTTAAGTACCGCCGTATCTATACCAAAACCATTTTCTCCAGCCAAGGCCTCGCCTGAAAATTTAACCAGTACGCGTTTTCTTTTACTCATTGTCATGCTCCTTGAAATTCACACATTCTAGCCAAAAAGGCTTTAAATTTAGCTAATAACGCTTACAAAGTGGCTATTTTGAGATCATTTCAAGTGGATCGATGTGGTAGTTTCTTTGCGTTACTTCAAACGTTAAATCATTTCTTACTCTACCTATGACGTAGCCTTTTTGTACGACTGAGCCTACCTTAACCGTCGGTGCGATCTGACTTAGGTGAGCATAGATCGTGTGGATGCCATTTTCGTTTTCTATAATGACTACATTTTCAAGCATCGGAGTTGCTTTTGCAAAGACCACTTTGCCATTTAGCACGCTTTTAACTTTGGCATCTGGCGTGGTTGAGCGAAGTGTGACTGACTCATTAAAAATTTTGATGTTATATATCGGATCTACATAGTTTCCAAATTTTTGCTTTACAGTGTAGCTATCAAGAGGAGCGATTGTCTTTGCACCTGAATATTTTTTGACCGAGCTTGTTTGATAGCCTCCACCCATTGGCTGGCTTTTTTCGCCTTTTTTACCACCTTTGCTTGCAGCTGCTTTTTCTTGTTTTTCTCTAGCTGCACGTGCGGCTTCATCTTCTTGTTTTTGCATGATAGCAAGCTGCTCTAGCGTCTTTCTTAGCTCATCTTGCTGGGCTTGAAGCTTGGCTAGCTTTTTACTATAAATTTCCTTATCTCGCTTGAGTCCATTTATAGTATTTTTTTGCGTACTTTCTAAATTTTGCAAGTCACTTTGCTTGCGTCTATAGTTTTTGATGCTTGAGTTTATCTCACTTATTTTGTTTGATTTATTTTTTATCTTTTCGATCGTATCTTCATAGTTTTGACTAAGTCTTTTAAAATCCTCTTTTGCAATGGCATTTAGCTTGGTTAAAATTTGAGACGAGATGATGCTCTCCTCGCTTTGCTTGCCCTCAATTGCAGACATCAAAAGATCAAACGACAAATCTTCTGCGATGATCCTTATCATGTTTTGCTCAAGCTCCTTTTGAGTGCGTTCTAGCTCTTTGTTTTGCTTAGTTAGATCATCAAGCTCAATAAGTGCTTTTGAAGCATTTGTCTCAAGAACTGAAATTTGACCTTTTAAATTTGTGATATCACCACTTATACCTCGAAGTTTTTTCTCGCCACTTACGATGTCACCGGCCAAATCATCTAGCTTTTTACTAAGCTGCTCACTCATCGCCTGACTCGACCTTAATGAGTTTTTGGAGTCTTTGATCTTCTCTTTGGTATTTGACGCAAAAGCTAGACTAAAAGCTAGCAAAAATATAAAAATTCCTTTTCTCATATCGTGCTTTTTCTAGCCTTACTCATTACCAAACTAACAGCAAAAATACTTAAAAACATAGCCACGCCAAATAAAATAAAAATATCTCTTGAAGGATCAAGACTAGGCAATACCACATCAATACTTGCGGCATTTTCTCTAAAAATTTCAATACCAGGCAAGAAAAAGAAAAATGCACCGACTGCAACGGTAGCAACTAGGCTATCAACCATGGCTGATTTGTAAAGCATGGCTGATTTTAGCCAAAATGGTGCTCCAAAAAGCGTCATAATCTCGATGCGCTCTCTATGCTCAAATAACCAAATTTTAGCCTGCTTTAGCATAAGCATAAGCCCTATTACGCAAAGTATCGCCATAAAAGCATACGATATACTTTTGGCTAAATTTAGTATTTTAAAGACCTTATCGTGAGTCTTTGAAAATGTTTCAACCTTTGTGATCCCATCAAATTTTAAAAGTTTTTGCTTTAGCTCACCCATGTACTGTGGTGTCGGAAATTCGCTAAGTTTTAGCGAGTAAAATTTAGGTAGTGCATTTTGTAGTATGGATAAATTTTTAGCAGAGATGTCATTTGAAAGGCGGTCGATGATCTTTTGCGGACTTAGTGGCTCGAGGCTAGCTAGATTACTCACAATCGGCTTTAGCACGGGCTCACTTAGCTCTTTACTTGAAACTATGACGATGTTGTAGTCATTTCCCATAAGTCTTTCATAATCTCTCACAACCTTATCAGCAGTTAGGCTAAACTGCACGGAAAACAAAAGCGCGATCAGCGGTAGGATGAATCCAAGATGATTTTTAAGCGATCTCATGCACGCCTCCATTTTCTATGACGAAGTGACGGTATGGGATACGAAGTGTCGATGGGATATGGTGCGTGACAACTACTACGCTCGTGCCTAAAAATTCCCTAGCTGATTTTAAAAGCGACCAGATAACATCGCTTGAGTATTCGTCTAAATTTCCAGTTGGCTCGTCGCATAAGAGCAAATTTGGATTGTGTGCCAGTGCCCTTGCCATCGCTACTCTTTGCTGCTCACCACCGCTTAGCTCCATTGGATATTTATCAGCTTTATGAAGCATATTTACATGTTTTAAAAGCTTCGCTACTTGCTTTTTACTCACATTTTGATTGATGCCTTTGATGATGAGTGGCAACATGACGTTTCTTTCCACATTCCATTCATTTATCAAACGATAATTTTGAAATATAATGCCAACTCGCTGCCTAAGCTCACAAAGTCTTTTATCATCTATGTCGTCCATTTGTGTCATGCAGATATTTAGCTCTCCAGCAAGGGGTGAAATTTCTCCGTAAAATGATTTTAAAAGCGTACTTTTTCCACTCCCACTCTTGCCTGTTATAAAAACAAAATCATTTGCATAAATATCTAAATTAACACTGTTAATTACGATTTCATCGCGTTCATAAGCTAGGCTCAAATTTCTTGCACTAATTATCTCTTGCATCAGCCAAATACTCCTTCAAAAGCTCATGTGCAGCTAAATTCTCACGAATTAATATCGGTTTTTTTATAAAATATTCGTTTTTCTCATCGCTTATTTTGATAAAACATTGCTCGGGTTTATTAAATGCTCCAAAAGCAACTTTTAGCAAAATTTCATCTTCATTTATGATATAAATTTCTTCGAAATGTAAAAAATAATCTTCTTTTTTGATGATAAAATTTTTAAAATTTTTAATGATATTTTTTACGCTTGTCTTTTCTTTAAAGCTAAAATCTCCAGCTAAAACACTCTCGCTACTTTCAATCTCACAAGTATAAATAACATCATAAATATCCTTATCTTGGCGTCTCCAGCGGTCTTCGTACTTACTAGTTACTTCTAAATTTCTATTTTTAAAAGCTTCTATTTTTGAGTTTGTAGGCTCTAAAAATTTACTCAAGCTAAAGTCGCAATACTCCTTGCTGTCAGTCCTTAACTCAAATTTACCGCCAAGCTTTAGTATCCTCTCGCATTCAAGTGCAAATGCCGACGAGACCACACGTCTATGCTCTGCTTTATCCCATGGCACTGGAAAATGTAAAAATACCCTATCGACTAAATTTGAGCCAATAAGCGAGAGTAAAAGTCTGGCGTCGGTGTTTATTAGACGCACGTTTTCTAGGTCATTTGCCTTAGCTAGCTTTGCTACTTGCTCGATACTTGGCTTATAGACCTCTATGCCGATAACTAAGGCATTTGGATTGTTTTTGGCTTGATAAAGTAAGTGTCTACCAGAACCAAAGCCGATCTCTATAAAAATTTGATCAAATTTATCTTTTAGCTCGCAAAATGCTGGCACAAATTCTTCAAGGCTTAAAATTTCACTCACTTTTTTAGTCAAATTTGTCTTTTTTACAGCAAATGCTTGGCTGATTACATCATTGCAATTTTGCTCCTTAAAAAGTTCCAGCGCCTCTTGCAAAAGGCCGACTTTAGCTGGCTTTGTAAGCTTCTCCCCCTTTACAACAACGCCATTTTTACCGGGCTTTATAACTAGAAAAAAGCTCTCTTCTTCATTTTTTGTGTAGATGAGCCTCTCGTTTCGCCCATTTGCCTGCCAAAGAAATTTGACTTTGTCATTACCAAATGGAAATGAGAGCTCTTTTAAAGACGAAGCGATAAAATTTGGCATTATTTTATGCTAACTTCTGCTTTTGATGACTTATCAGAGGCGATGCCGTACTCATCGATAGCTACGACGCTGTAAGAATAGCTAGCTCCTTTTTGCACGCTATCATCTCTAAGTCCAGTACCATCTATGCCACTAAAAATTTTCTCACTTGCACCACTTCTATAAACCGTGTACGAACTGGCTCTATCAACTACACTCCAATTTACATTTACTCCGCTACCATCGTAGCTAGCACTAATATTTGGAGTCTTTGGCGCACCAAGTGTTATCCCCACGATTGGCTCTTCTTGTTTTAAGCTCTCAAGGCCGTCTTTATCGACTGCTGTGACTCTGTAATACCTTGTTGCCACATTTGTGTTTATGAGATCTTCATAGGTGTTGCTAGTCGTTTTTGCTAGGTATGTGTAAGGTAAAATTTTACTTGTCGTTCTATAAACCTTAAAATAAGCAAAATCCTCAGCTGGTGCGTAATCCCAAGTTAAAATTATCTTTTTTGGTGCATTTTTGGTTGCTTGAAGATTTGTTACCGATTTAGGGTAACTCCTTTGTCGTTGCACTTATGTTTTGGCTTGGTTTTGAAACAACGCCTGAAGAAGTTTTAACTAAAATTCTATACTCATAAGACTTACCAGGTTTTACCTCAGTATCGATATACTCGGCGTTTAGTCTACCATTTACCTCTGCGATTTGGCTAAATTTATTAACTCCGGCATCACTTCTTTGAATGATATAGCTTGCCACGGTGCTATCAGGATGTGGTCTCCAGATCACTTTTACACGTCCTGGAAGCCCTGTAATAGCTTGCGAAAACGGTACTGAGTCAAGCAGTGGCTTTGTAGTTGCTGTTGCGATCGTGCCCGGTTGAGAGATGGCATTACTTGAGTAAGTTCTCATTTGGTAGGAGTAAGTTGTCTCTGGAGCTAGATTGCGGTCCACATAGTGCGTTGCAAAGCGGTCTTTTATGTTTGCAACTAGTTGCATTTTTGAGTTCGCATCATTTGGATTTGAGCGGTAAAGATAGTAGCCAACGACGCTCTCATCGGTTACTGGATTCCACTCGAAGCCAACTTCTGTCATATCTGAAATAGTTTTTAAACTTGTAATCGTAGGCAGTGACATACTTTGCTGAGTCGGTACGCTAGAGCCGCATCCCGCTAAGAAAGCTGCTAAAAATGGTGTCAATATGCGTAGGGCAAATTTTTTCATCAAAAATCTCCTTGGGAATTTTTTTGTAAATTATCTGGTTAAAGTCATCATACGTTTTTGCGGTAAATTCTACCCTTTTGCCAGTTCTTGGATGGATAAAATAAAGCATATAAGCGTGAAGCATAACCCTGCTTATTTTATCGCCTTGGCTCTTAAATCCGTATAAATCATCGCCTAAAATATGGCGGTTTATGCTAGATAGGTGCACTCTTATCTGATGAGTCCTGCCTGTAAAAAGTTTTGCTGCTATTAAATTTATGCCATTTTCACTTAGTAAATTTACAAAGGCGCTTTTTGCAAATTTAGCGTCCGCAACGATCGCTTTTTTTAGGCGATTGTTTGGATTTCTGCCGATTGGCTTGTTGATGATAACATCCTCTTTTAGCGGTAGATCGGTGAGTGCTAAATAAATTCGCCCCATACTCTTATCGCTTAGCTGCTCGCTTAGTTTTGCGTGAGCGAAGTTATTTTTAGCAACGACAATAGCGCCACTTGTACCCTTATCTAGGCGGTGAACGATGCCAGCTCTTACATCGCCATTTAAATTTGAGAGCATAAAGCCCTTTTTATTTAGCCATTCAACAAGTGTCGCCTCTTTTACACTTGGAGCTTGATGAACGACGATTTGCGGGGGCTTGTTTAGCACTATGAGATCGTCGTCTTCATAGATGATCGGGATGTCAAAATTTACTTCGTATTCGTTTTGCACCTCTTTTCTTAGGGCAAAATTTACGCAAATTTCATCGTTTTCGCTCAGTAAAAAGCTTGGTTTTGAGACTGGTTTTAAATTTACGCTTACAAGGGAGTCTTTTATCAAATTTAAAGCTTGATTGCGTGAAATTTGAAGCTCTTTGGCTACTGCTACGTCGAGTCTTGAGCTATTTAAAACATTAAATTTAACCAAAATCAAAGCCTTGTTTGTGATATAATCTAGCCCAAAAATTAAGGTTTGCTTCTTGATAAAACTAGATCGGCGTATTTTAACACATTTTGATTTTATTCAGCCGTTTTTAATAATCCCAATCATCATAATTTCATATATCCTGGTTTCCGAGGCAAACGACATTTTAGCAAACAAACAACTTATATATTTTGGCATAGGTTTTGCATCATTTTGCGTAGCATTTTTACTGCCCATTAGGCGTATCGACTGGATCATTCCGATGTTTTACTGGGTCTGCATCGTGCTGCTTTTAAGCGTTGATCTCTTTGGCGTTAGCAAACTAGGTGCTAGGCGCTGGCTAGAAATTCCCTTCGTTCACTTCACACTTCAGCCATCAGAGCTTATGAAGCCAGCATTTTTGCTGATGTTAGCCTATCTCATTAAACAGCGTCCTCCAAAGGCTAATGGATACGGAGTAAAAGATTTTTTAAGACTTAGTTTTTATATACTTTTACCATTTGTGCTCATCATGAAAGAGCCTGATCTTGGTACTGCGCTCATACTTTTGATAGTTGGCTACACTATTCTTTTTGTCATCGGCGTAAATAAGAAAATTTGGATAACTATCATCCTTGCGATAGGCTTTTTGGCGCCGGTTTTGTATGAAAATTTACATGACTATCAAAAAAAGAGGATTCACGATTTCATCGCTGAAGAGCCAAGCTATCACGTCAAACAAAGCATCATCGCCATAGGTAGCGGCGGATTAAAGGGCAAGCCAAAGGACGAAGCAACACAGACGCACTTTAAATTTTTACCAATCGCCACTAGTGACTTCATCTTTGCATACAACATCGAGCGTTTTGGCTTTTATGGTGGATTGTTTCTGCTTGGACTTTATGGAGCACTTATAACACATCTTTTAAGTTTAAATTACGGTCTAAAAAACGACTATTTTACGCAAGTTACTACCACGGGGATTGCTGCACTTATTTTCGTTTACGTCGGCGTAAATGTCTCGATGACTATCGGTTTTGCACCAGTTGTGGGCGTACCACTACCATTTTTTAGTTACGGTGGAAGCAGCTTTGTTACATTTATGGTACTTTTTGGAATTTTGCAAAATTTGCTAACTTTTAGATTTGATAGAACTTATAGCTTTATAAAAATTCACTTCTAAAATTTTCTCTGCAAGTATCAAGCTTTGTGTTTTTTGATGCAAGACTTTATGGCATTTATAAGATATTTTATATCCTCTTTTGTATGCGTATAGTGAATGCTGACACGCACCCAGCCAGGTTTTGCTTCAAAAATGGTATTATCTTTTAAATTAAGCAGATCATGTCCATACGGCCCAGCACAATCACAGCCCGCACGCGTTTGTATACCAAAATTACTACTTAAACTAGCAGCAAAATCATAAGGCGAAATGTCTTTTACATTAAATGCAAAAATAGGCAATCTGTCTAAATTTTCAGGGCAATAATTTATCACCTCATCTATCTTTTCTAGCTCTTTACAAAACATCTCGCCTAGCTCACATTCAGCCACTTTTATATTATTAAGTCCGATTTCATTTCTTAGCTTGTAGGCTAAATTTGCACGCATTAGCTGCATTATCGGTGGCGTGCCGCCCTCTTCTAAATTTTCAACTTCATTAGTAAAAATATGCGATGTCCTGCTTACGTACTTGACTGTGCCTCCTGCTGCAAATGTAGGCAAATTTTTACAAAGCTCTTTTTTGATAGCCAAAAGCCCACAACTCCCAACTCCACCAAGCAGCTTGTGAGGCGAGAGAAACAGTGCGTCAAAATATTTACAATCGACATTTTCATAAGCACTAAGAGTAGCCACATCAAGTGCCAAAATGCCATTATATTTTTTAATCAGCGAGTAAATTTTTTTATAATTAGTTTTAACGCCAGTGACGTTTGAGGCGGCACTAAAGCTAGCTATTATCTTTCTTTTTGCATTTTGCTTTAATGTATTCTCAAGCATCGCATAGTCTATCTCATTATTTTCATCAAGCTCTATACGTTTTATATCGCAAAGCCCTTCTCTTAAGCTAACTTCAACGGAGTGATGCTCATAAGGGCCAATAATCGCTAGTGGCAAGTTTAAATTTCTTAAATTTGCTTTACCGATCAAGGCTCTTGTAGCTGGTGAGAGATAAATTCCCATTAGCTCTTGAAATTTCTTTATCGCAGCCGTCGCTCCTTGACCAGTCGCAATAAGATAAAAACTATCATCAAGGCCCAATAAGCTTTTTAGCTCAGCTCTTGCATTTTCATAGTATTTTTGTGTTAGTATCGCACTTGAACTACTATCTGAGTGAGTGTTTGCATAGGTTTTTAAAAATTTTAAAATTTCATCTTCAATGGGCTTATAAGCAAGACCTGAAGCCGTGTAGTCAAAATAGTAAAGGCCCTCTTTTAAAATGATATTTTTTCTTACTTCATCGATATTTAGCAACGTTTTCCTTTTTTTAAAGCAGGGATTATAGTGAAATTTTGATAAAAAAGCTTGCAAAACAAGCATCTTTTAAAGCAATAAATTTCTTTGTAAATTTTCTATATTTTTCTTTATCGTGACATCTTTATATATAGCAGATATTAAGGCGACCATGTCTGGCTTTACTCTAGCGACACTTGCAATGTTGCTAGCATTTATGCCTCCTATGACACACACATTCATTCCCATTTCTTTTGCTTGTGATATAGTTTGAGCCTTGCAAAGCGGTGCATTTGGTTTTGTTGGGCTTTTAAACATCGCTCCAAAAGCCACATAGCTAGCACCATTTTGTTTTGCCCTAATGGCAAGCTCCAAGCTATCATAGCAGCTAACTCCCACGTAAGCATCATTTCCTAAAATTTCAAACGCTTCTTTTATGCTCGCATCATCTTTTCCCAAATGCACGGACTTTGCCCCTATATGAGCAGCAAATAAAATATCATCATTTACGATAAATCTGGCTCCAAATTTTTCGCATAAGTTGAAAATTTCACCAGCTAGCCTCTCATCTTTGGGTATTTTTTTAGAGCGAAATTGAAAAAATTTCACCCCACACTCTAAAATTTCTTTAGTATATTGCAAGGCTAAATTTTCAGGCATCAACACATCGTCGCTAATCGCGTAAATTTCAATCACTTATGCCAACTTTATGATTTAGTAGACGTTTACCAAATTTTGTCCTAATTGCATTTTTAATAGCATTTAAAATATATTTTTTTGCTAGTTTTATAGCCTCTTCTTTTGTGTGTCCATTTGCCAGCAAGCAGGCCAGCGCACTTGCAAAGCTACATCCAGCCCCATGCATGATCTCTGGTTTTATTAGTGGCTCTTTAAATTTAATTACGTCACCATTTTTTTTATAAAGAGTATCTTCACAAATTTCTGCAACCATGCTTCGCTTTAAGATCATATCGCAAGATAAATTTTTACTATCAAGCTCCAAAACTTTGGCTTCATCGATATTTGGCGTGATAATGTCTGCAAATTTAAAAAGCTCTTTTAAGCTTGCTATCGCGTCATCCTCAAGAAGCTTTGAGCCTGATTTTGCTACGCAAACTGGGTCTATTACTATTTTAATGCCTTGCTTATGAAATTTTTCAAGCCAAGAACCAACGCAAGATATAAGCTCTTTATTAAAAAGCATACCAACCTTTATGGCATCTATGTTTAGCTCTTCGTCTACCATTTTGATCTGTTCATTTAGATTTGTAGCATTTGTAGCAAAGATATTGCTAACGCCATTTGTATTTTGTGCCGTAAGAGCCGTAATAGCTGTCGCTGCGTAGCAAGAAAATGCCTCGCATGTCTTAATATCAGCCTGTACGCCAGCACCACCAACACTATCACTTCCTGCAATGATTAATATATTTTTCATCTATCTCCCATACAACCTGAAATTTTATCAACACTAAAAGGATCATCAACCTTCCAAATACTTGAATACTTCTTAATGCTATTTTTTAATGCATCTACTAAATAATCCACGTCTTGTAGCGTATGCGTATAGTGGAGTCCAGCCCTTACCCAGCCTGGCTTATGGGTAAATAGTGCATCTTCTTTTAAATGAAGCAAATCATGTCCATATGGCCCAGCACAAGAACATCCTGCACGCGTTTGAATGCCATATTCTTTGCTTAAAACTTTAGCTAGTTCATAAGGCGAAACACCAGTTATGTTAAAAGAAAATATCGGCAAACGCTTTATGTTATTTGGATGATAGCACGTAAGCTCAGGAATTTCTGTTAGTCTTTTCTCAAAATACTCTCCAAGCTCGCTCTCATTTTCATATATTGTCCCAAATCCTATCTCATTTCTTAGCCTATAGGCCAAATTTGCCCTTATAAGTCCTAAAATAGGCGGAGTGCCAGCCTCTTCTAGCTGTTCACTATCTTTTACAAATATAGCATAGTTTTTGCTAACATAACTTACCGTTCCACCACCAGCAAATGTCGGCTCATCTGAGTTTGCAAGTATCTTTTTTATAGCAAGAAGCCCACAACTTCCTACTCCACCAAGCAGTTTATGTGGCGATAAAAAAAGAGCATCAAAATAGTCACAATCAATATTTCCATAAGCGCTAAAACTTGCAGCATCAAATGCCACAATGCCACCATAAGATTTTACAAGAGTATAAATTTTTCTATAATCACTCAAAACCCCAGTCACATTTGAAGCCACACTAAAAGTTGCGATGATCTCACGACCGACATTTATCCTTAAAATTTGCTCCAAATGATTAAAGTCTATCCCTCCATTTTTATCAAGCCTGATACGCTCAACCTCGCAAAGTGCTTGCCTAAAGCTTATCTCATTTGAATGGTGCTCATAAGGGCCAAGCACCACAAGCGGAGAATTTTCATCTGGCTTTAATGAATATCTTTTTTTTAATGCTGGCGGCGCATAAATTCCTAAAATTTCTTGAAATTTCTTTATCGCACCGGTAGCTCCATTGCCACAAGTAAAAAGATAAAAGCTCTCATCAAGTCCTAGCAAGCTTTTTAATTCACGTCTTGAATCTTCATAAATTTGAGCGGTTTTATAGGCATTTGATGAGCTGATAGAGTGCGTATTTGCGTAAGTTTGAAGTATTTTTGCCATCTCATCTTCGATAGGTTTATAAGCTAGCCCTGAAGCTGTAAAGTCAAAATAATAAATACCATTTTTTAAAATTATATTTTCTTTAATGTGCTCTAAATTTACCAAATCACAACCCTTGTTTTTTGCGTAGCATTATAGATTACTTTAGCTAAAATATACTACAATGCCCAAATAAAGGAGCCGATATAAAAGCTTTAAAATCAACATTTGAGCGAATGAAACACCTTGATATAAATGAACTTATTAAATTTCATCTCGTCTTTGATGAGTTTGATTTAAAGCACTCATATTATGATGTTTTTGAAGCGATTGAGGCTGAAATTTTAAACAACTTCTTAGCCTTGATGCCAAAATTTTACTTCGAGTCCGATACAAACGATGCTATAAAATCTGCCCTCATAAAACTTGCACGAAGCGATAGAAAAAAATTTAACGTACATAAAATTTTACCTCAAAGCCTAGCTAGCAAAGTCTATGCAAAGCTTTTTGAAAAGAATTTTTTACTGCTTGAGAAAAGTAGAGAAGTACTTCCAAAAAGATCAAAAAACCAAATGCTAAAAAAAGAAGAAAGGGGCTATAAAGTTGAAGATAAAATACATTTTAATAGCCATTTTTCAAGGTTTTGGTTCAGATTTATAGAGCCAAATTTAAGCTTGCTAAAAGCTGGTAAAAATGATGAAATTTTAGCCACTATAAAAAAAGAATTTGACGAATATGCAAGCCTTGGATTTGAAATTCTGTGCGGTGAGCTCATGGCAAAAAAATTTATGATTAATGGCATATTTTTAAGTAGCTTTTGGAGCAGGAATATAGAGCTTGATATGCTATTAAATATAGGTGGCAAGATCATAGTCGGCGAGGCAAAATACAAAGAGAGAAAGGTTTGTAAAAACGTGCTAAATTTACTATTAAAAAAATGCGAAAAACTAAATATCAGGCCAGATATTATTGCTCTTTTTTCAAAGAGTGGATTTAGTAGCGAGCTAAGAAATTTAAAGGATGAAAGGCTAAGGCTTTATGAAATTAGCGATTTTGAGGAACTTTTAAAATGAACGAACACGATATCCAAGCTGGCTTAAAAAGCCTGATAGAGCAGACTTATCTGATAGAAAACGAATATAAAAATTTAACATCATCTTACACAAACTTGCAAAATTTCATTAAAGATATTGTAGAAATTTTGCCAAATGCTATCTGGGTGTTAGATGAAAATGATGAGATCTTTTTACAAAACTCAGAAGCAGTAAGACTTGGTAAAATTTTTAAAGAGATACCAAAAAAAGAGGGCGAGATAAATGTAGATGGACAAATTTATCTTTTTAAAACAAGCTCTAAAGACAATAAACTAATAATCTCTGCAACAAACATAACAGTAGAAAAACGTACCGAGCGTCTTGCCTCTATGGGCCAAGTGGCAGCTCACCTAGCCCACGAGATCAGAAATCCAGTAGGCTCTATCTCGCTTTTAGCTTCAACTCTACTTAAAAGAGCTGATGAACGCACAAAGCCTATCGTAAATCAAATACAAAAAGCTACATGGCGAGTCGAACGCATAATCAAAGCCACTCTACTTTTTACAAAAGGTCTTAACATAAATGCACAAATTTTTGACTTTTCACAACTTAAAAAAGAGTGCGAAGAGGCTATAAATTTTTATGACTATTCAAAGGATATTAAATTTAGCCTAGAATTTCCAGATGGCAAATATACGGGCGATCTTAATCTACTAGCCATCGTCTTTCAAAATATTTTATTTAACGCTATTGATGCCATCGAAGAGAGCGATGATGATGAAGGAGAGATCATTTTAAGCTACGAAAAAACACCAAGTGAGCATAAATTTATCGTTTACGATAGTGGCGAGCCTATCAAAGACAAAGCCATAGTCTTTGAGCCATTTAAAAGTAGCAAGCTAAAAGGAAACGGCCTTGGACTACATCTTTGCTTACAGATCATAGAGGCTCACAAAGGCAGTATCGAGATCACACTAAATCCAAAAACATTTTGCATAAATTTACCAATAAAGGAGAAAGAATGAACATACAAAAAGAACTTGAGGCTTTTAAAAAATCTCTTCAAACGCTTGATTTAAGAGAAATTTCAAACGATGGAGCAAAAAATGTTGCATTTATCTGTATCGATATGATAGAAGCATTTGCTGGCAGTGGTGCGCTCGCCAGTCAAAGAGTAGCCGCCTTATCAAAAGGGATCGCGACACTTTTTGATAGAGCGTGGAGAGATTTTGGTTTTAGAAATTTTATCCTTATAGAAGATAGGCACACCAGTGATTCAAAAGAATTTGAGAATTTTCTACCACATGCCATACTTGATACAAATGAGATAAAAACCGTAAAAGAGATAGAAAATCTAAGCTTTTTTAAAGAATTCAAGACATTTTATAAAAACTCTTTAAGCATTGCGTTTAATAAAGAATTTGAGAAATTTTTAGAGCAAAACCCACAAATTGACACTTTTGTTATTACTGGAGATTGCACTGATATGTGCGTTTATCAGTGTGTTAGTTATCTTAAACTACGAGCCAATGAATACAATAAAAAAGCAAGAGTTATCGTGCCGTTTGATCTTACACAAACGTACGATATACCAGGACACAATGGCGATTTTTACCACGAGATGTTTTCTCTTCATATGAAGCTAGCACTTGGCGCTGATGTGGTAAAGAGTATTAAATTTTAAAGCTTACTTGAAATATTTATGAGCCTGTTTAGCTCGTCAAATTTAAAGCTAAGCTCGTATTTATCCGATACGATTTCATTAGGACTTTCGCTAAATTTCATATCACAGCTTAGCAAAAGTCCTTTTATAAAGATTTTATGATCCAACTCGTAACTGCTTAAACACTCATTTACTACGCTCAAAATCTCATTTGCTAGCACTGGCTCTTCAAAGACTATATCCGCTCTAAATGCCACATACGCCGCTCCTCCCTCGTACTCTATCCTATAATAATTTTGCTCATCAAAAGCGGTGCAAAGAACCATACTAATCGTGTGACCATTAAAATTTTCATCCAGCTCAAATCGTGGCGTGCTAAATGCACTAAGTCCAAATTTCTCGCCAAACTCCCGTGCTTTATTTGCAAGCTCGAGCAAACGCTCATCAAAGCCATTTATATTTTCATAACCCCAAAGCCACGTATTTGACGAGAAGCTTTCAGAGCCAATAAACTGCATGTCAAACTCACGCCCATCAAAGTAAATTTTGCCACTATCAAAATCAACCTGCCAGTTGCTACCTTCAACAAGTAGCTTAAAATGCACGTTTTTGAAGTAATGTCGATTTGCCGACACATGCGCTAAAAAGCTCGCTCCAGTTACTTTTATCTATGCCAAGCTTATCTAAAAACATCGCTTCTCCAGGCATTAGCAAGCTATTGCTTGAAGTGCTTTTTCTTTAAAGCTGTCATTTACAACAAATTTTGTCTTATAGACAAAAATTTGAGCCGTATTTTCATTTTTTATCTTAATAACAAGACGCTTATCATTGTTTGTGCCACTTTTTATATGTTCGTTATAGCCAAGATTATAAAGGCTAGTTATCTTATCTTTGCTAAGCTCACTAAGGCATAAAAGCACCTCTAGCTCAGCATATTCTCTTGCTCTTTGAGGCATGCTAGATTCTTCATTTTTAGAAAATTTAGAGTTTTGTTTTAGCTTTCTTGTCTTAAAGTCTAAATTTTGTGCATCTTCTAGGCTATAAACCTCGTTTAAATTTGTCCTTACAAATTGATCATCTTTTGTGATATTTATCCTAAAAGCATAAGGCAGGTCGCGTTTTGCTTCATCTTTTACTATATCTTCGATGTTGCCAAGCTCTCTTTCAAAGACTGCGATCTCGATATTTCCGTGAAAATCAAGGACGTTTATAGTGCCCATTTTCTTGCCACTTTTGGTTATCCTTGTGCTAAAGTCCTCGATCTTACCAACTACTAAAATTTCAGCACTTTGTGGCAAACTCTCAAATTCTGAGCTTAGAGTATATTTTATCTTGTTGATCTCGTCTTTATAATCATCAAGCGGGTGGCCTGAGAGGTAGATACCAACGCTCTCTTGCTCAAATTTTAAAATTTGCTTGATGTCAAATTCGTAATTTATAGTGACAAAATTTATCTTTACATCGTTCATGCTCTCATCTTCGCCAAATAAGCTCTCAACAGCATTTTTACGGATCTGAGCAGCACTTTTGCAAGCTTCTATGATATTTTCTACATTTTGCATAAGCATCTTACGACTAAAGCCAAACTCATCAAAACATCCAGCTTTTATGAGGCTTTCAAAGACCTTTTTATTGACCTTAAATGGATCGATCCTTGAGACAAAGTCATCCATACTCTTAAATTCGCCATTTGCTTCACGCTCAGTGATAATGTTTTCAATAGCCGCTCCGCCAACGCCTTTAATCGCACCAAGCCCAAAGATAATGCCGTCATGATCGCCATTTTTAACGACGCTAAATTCTTTAGTTGATTTATTGATAGATGGTGGCAAAGTGTCTATATTTATGCGTTTTATCTCATCGATATAGCGAACGATCTTATCGACGTTGCTCTCTTCGCTTGTAAGAAGTGCGGCCATAAATTCAGCCGGATAGTAAGCCTTAAGATAAGCAGTTTGAAAGGTAACATAAGCGTAAGCTGCGGAGTGAGATTTATTAAAGCCATATCCCGCAAATTTTACAATTAGCTCGAAAAGATCGTCTGCTTTTTGTCCATTTAGCCCTTTTGCCTCAGCACCTTTTACAAACTCGCCCTTTAGCCTATCCATCTCTTCTTTGATCTTTTTACCCATCGCACGGCGTACAAGGTCCGCCCCGCCAAGGCTAAAGCCGCCTATGGCTTGAACGATTTGCATAACTTGCTCTTGATAGACGATGACGCCGTATGTTGGTGCAAGGATCGGCTCAAGCTCTTTAAATGAGTAGGTTATCTCGGCCTCGCCATGTTTTCTTTTGACAAAGTCATCAAGCATACCACTTTCCATCGGTCCTGGTCGGTAGAGTGCTAGCATCGCGACGATGTCCTCAAAGCAGTCTGGACGCAAGCTAGTTCCTAGCTTTCTCATGCCTTCGCCCTCGATTTGGAAAATTCCTATCGCTTGGCCGCTTTGTATCATTTTATAAACATTAGAATCGTTTTTATCGATCTGCTCCCAAATGATATCCTTTCCAGTTCGTTGTTTAACGAGCTTTATGGCATTATCGATAACTGTTAGTGTTTTTAGTCCAAGAAAGTCGAATTTAATTAAATCCACGTCCTCAAGATATTTAAGGCTATACTGCGTAACATAGCGGTCTTCTGGGCTGTTTGGCTGACGAAATAATGGAGTTTTATTCCAAAGCTCCTCATTTGAGATAACGACACCTGCTGCGTGCTGACCGGCGTTTCTGTTTAGCCCCTCAAGATCAAGGGCAAATTTCCAAATTTTAGCTGCCTTTGGATTTTGACTTATTAGCTCAGCTATCTTTGGCTCTTTTTCATAAGCATCTTTTAGCGTAATACCAAGTTCATCAGGTATTAGCTTTGCCATCGCATCGGCTTCGGCGTAAGGCATATCACAAACCCTAGCAACATCTCTAATGACACCTTTTGCAAGCAATTTACCAAATGTAATAACGCCAGCAACGTTAAATTTTCCGTATTTTTGCGTAACATAGTCAATTATCTCACCACGCCTGCTCTGGCAAAAATCCACGTCTATATCTGGCATACTAACACGCTCTGGGTTTAGAAACCTCTCAAAAAGTAGGTTGTATGGGATTGGATCAAGGTCAGTGATCTTTAGCGAGTAAGCGACCAAGCTACCAGCCGCGGAACCACGTCCTGGACCAACTGGCACACCTCTACTTTTAGCCTCATTTATGAAGTCCCAAACGATCATCATATAGCCTGGGAAATTCATTTTATTAATTATGCCAATCTCTATCTCAAGGCGCTTTTTGTATTCGTCATGTAAATTTTCAGGGACAAATTTTAGCCTCTCTTCAAGCCCCTTTCTACATTCATATTCAAAAAACACAGCATCATTTTTAAAGCTATATCTATTTTCTGGCTCTGGAAGTATTAAATTTCTCTCTTTAGCATACTCAAGTGTAAATTTAAAATTTGGCGGAGTTGGATTGCCAAGTTTGATCTCAAGATTGCACTTATTCACGATCTCTTGGGTGTTTTCTATCACTTCGGGGATATCTAAAAATAGCTCACTCATCTGCTCTTTGCTTTTTACAAAAAACTCATGAACGCTGTGACGAAGTCGGTTTGGATCATCTAAAGTTTTGTTCATCGCGATACACATAAAAACCTCATGTGCGTCGGCTCGCTCTTTAAAAGTGTAGTGAGTATCGTTTGTGGCGATGACCTTTATGCCAGTCTCTTTGGCAATGCACAAAATATCATCATCAATGCGTTTTTGATCGCCGATGCCGTGACGCATGATCTCAAGATAAAAGTCATCTCCAAAAATTTCTTTATATTCAAGTGCGACCTCTTTTGCTCTCTCGTAGCCCTTTGCGCCAAATTTGACGTTACGATCGCTTAAATTTAGATGCCAACTCACCTCGCCCTGCAAGCACGCTGAGCTACAAACCAAGCCCTCGCTGTGCTCTTTTAAAATTTTTTTATTGATACGAGGATAGTAGTAAAAGCCCTCGATGTAGCTCATAGAGCTAAGATACATTAAATTTTTATAGCCAGTCTCGTTTTTGGCGATTAGTATAAGGTGAAAGCGCTGTTTAGTACTCTTATCATCGAGCTGCTCGCCATTATGCACGTAAGCTTCGATGCCAATTAGTGGTTTTATCCCCTCTTTTTTCATCGCCTTGTAAAAATCTATCGCTCCAAACATATTGCCGTGATCAGTAATCGCCGCTGCTGTGTCACCTCTATCATGAAGCACATGAGCTAGCTCTTTTATCTTGTTTGCTCCGTCAAGCAGGGAGTATTCGGTGTGTAAATGTAGGTGCGTAAAGCTAGAATTTTCACTCATTTTTTATCCTTTTTTAATGAGTGGATTTTACAAAATTTTGGCTAATAAGGTGCTTGATGAAAACTTAATGTGAGCTTTAAAATTTATAGAATTTGTAGTTTGTGGCTAAGAACGAAGCACGCTGTCATCTGACGCACTATGCTATTAAGGTCTTGTAAATTTTAAATTTTTGTGAACGAGTAATTTCGGCTCTAAAATTTGAGCTAAGCGATCAATGAAGACAAAATTTAGTAGTCAATTCTTATGAGTGAATGGAATTTTAAAATCTATAAAGTGAAAAAGAATTAGATCGCGGACTAAGCCGCAATCCATTATAGATAAACTGGGATATTTGTATGTTCTAAGAAAAATCTTGAAGTGCCACCAAGCACCATTTCCATAAGACCATTTTCACCATATCTGCTAGCAACGATTAGATCAGCATTTCTATCAATAGCTGCTTTCAAAAGTGCTTCACCAGGTATCATCGTAGTAGCGATCACTTCAAAAGTGGCTGATATGCCATGAATTTTGAAGTACTCTTCAAGCTTTTTAAGATTTAGTTCAGCATTGTCGCCAAGACTTGCTTTTGAGGTAATGCACTGAACCTTTTTTGCCTTTTTTAAAAGATCGATCGAGCCTGTTAATGCCCTTGAGCTTTGCGTCGTACCAGTCCAGCTAACAAGGATATTATCGGCTTTAAACTCACGCATTTTTCTAGGTATTACAATCGCATTTTTACCGCTTTTTAAAACAGCTGACTCAAATGTTCCAGTGATCTTTCCATCAAGTGGCACAGCAGCCACCACTAGATCGCAAAATTTACTCTCTTGCTCCACTATCGCGCTTCTTTTGCCACTGTGAATCGTAAAATTTGCAGTGCAAACATCTTCAATGATTTCACTAGTTACTTTTATGCCAAGCTCAGCACAAATTTTATTGAAAATTTTCTCATTCTCTTCATGCTCGACAGCTAGTTCAGATTTAGCTGATTTTAGAAATTCCTCAAAAAGCACTCCTCCACGAAGCGTCATTTTCATATTATAAACTACGCTTGGGTCGAGCTGGCAAGTCATAATTTCCATATGTGTGTTAAACCACTGAGCAACCTTTAGGGCACCATAAATTCTTGGCTCGATATCGTCTCCAGCTCCTATTGGAAAAAGCAACTTTTTGTATTTCATCATCTGTCCTTTAAAATTTATTCGACTAAAGAGAGCGAAATTTTATTTCCTTTTTGCTCGCTCACACATACTTTGACCTGATCACCTACGTTTAATGGAGTTTTTATCTTTGAGATGTGAAGCAAGCCATCAATGCCATCTTTTAGCTCGATAAATACACCAAAATCAACAACACTCTTTACAGTTCCCAAAAACTCATCACCGATATTAAAATTTGGTTTTGAACGCTCTTTGTCGTGTTTGAATGGCTTTTTGCCAAATGAACGTCCATTGTCTTTTGAAGTGATAGAGATGATGTAATCTTTTGCAGCATCGACATTTTTCTTTGCTCCACCTGCGATTTTTACCTCGCCTTTTTCTCTATCAAGATCGATTGAAACTTCAAATTTCTCAATGATCTCTTTTATGGTTTTTCCAGCTTGTCCGATGATGTCTACGATCTTGCTTGGATCGACACTAAATAGTTCAAGCTTTGGAAGCACATCTTCATTTATTTCTATATTTTTATCCGCTTCTACCATCAAAGATAAGATATGCTCTCTACCACGTTTTGCTTGATAAAGTGCCTCTTTTAGCACTTCTAAACTAATGCCACCAAGCTTAATATCCATCTGAAGCGCTGTGATACCATCGCTTGTACCTGCTACTTTAAAGTCCATATCACCGTCATGATCTTCAAGCCCCATGATATCTGTTAGTACTGCGTGTTTATCACCTTCAAATATTAATCCCATAGCGACACCTGCGACAAGTTTTAAAGTATTTACGCCAGCTGCTCTAAGTGCGAGCGAACCACCGCAAACGCTAGCCATTGAGCTTGAGCCGTTACTCTCTAAAATTTCTGAAACGACTCTTATTGTGTATGGTGATGCTAGATCGATACTTGGTGCAAGGGCACGTTTGGCCAAATTTCCATGTCCAAGCTCGCGTCTACCAGGAGCTTTTAATGGGCTTGCCTCACCTACGCTAAAGCCTGGGAAATTGTAGTTAAACATAAATTTTTCTACAAAAGGTACTTTTTCAGTGAGGATGTCATACATTTGAGCGTCACTGTCAGTGCCAAGAGTAGTGACAACTAGGGCTTGTGTCTGTCCTCTTGTAAAGAGGCATGAGCCATGTGCATTTGGAAGCACATTTGTTTCGATACTAATAGGCCTAACCTCTTCAAGACCACGTCCATCAGCTCTAACACCCTCGTTTATGATCTGCTCTCTAACGATTTTCTTTTTATATTTGCCAAGGACATTTGTGATGACAGACTCGTCCCAGCCCTCTTTTTGAGCGACCTCATCACTTGAAATTTGTTTTGCGATCTTGCTAAGTTCGCTAGCGCGCTCGCTTTTTGCCATTTGATTGATCGCGTTTTTGACTTCGGCTTTATAAAATTTATCGATATAAATAGCGATATTTTCATTTTCTATCTCAGGTTTTAGCTCAAGCGCAGCGTCCTCTTTCTTATGCTCTTTGAAAGCTTCTTCGTAAGCACTGCTAGCTCTTAGTATCGCCTTACCAGCAAAATCAATCGCTTCAACCATCATATCTTCGCTAAATTCATTCATTAGCTGTTTTTGAGCCATGCTATCACTTAGGCTAGGATCTATCATTGGCTCAATCGCAACCATTGGGATAAGCTGTGTAATTTGTTGAGGCAAGCTTCTCATCTCGATCATCAAAAGCTCATCTTTTGTACCAGCTACATAAAGATCGATCGCGCTTTGTTTTAGTTCAGAGTTGCTTGGGTTGATCACAAATTTTTCATCTATATAACCAACTCTCACGCCACAAACTGGGCGATTTACAGGGATGTCGCTAAGATATAGTGCAACTGAGGCTGCATTTAGACTTACAACTTGTAAATCAACCTCAGGATCAGCTGAAAGCACCATTACAACGATTTGAGTTGGGTAAGCATAACCTTTTGGAAAGAGTGGTCTAAGAGATCTATCGATGATGCGAGCTGTTAGCGTTTCAAAGTCGCCTGGCTTTGTCTCACGCTTAACGTAACCGCCAGGAATTTTTCCAGCGGCGTAAGCTTTTTCAATGTACTGCACCGTTAGAGGTAAAAAATCCTCCTCAACTTGCGTGTCCTCTCTGGCAACAGTTGCTAAAACTACGGTATTTTTCACCCTTAAGAGTACCGCTCCGCTAGCTTGTTTTGCTACTTTATTCAGGTCAAAAATTTCAACCTGATTATTGACTTCTATACTATATTGCATTATTTTTATCTCCTTGTTGTTTTTGTAACGGCAAATAATAAGGGCTCTCTTCTAATATTGACATGATACGCTCACTCGTAGCTTCGATCTTTTTCTCGTAATACGAATCCACATCGATAAAATCAACGATCTTGTTTATCGTGTAAATTTCATCAACCATATCATTTAAATTTGTAAAGACATCAGTAGCAATCACTGGCGTTGCGTATGAGATGGATTTTACCTTCACATCAAGCAACGTCTTTATGCAAATAAGTGCCGTCATACCAGTCTCGCACCCCTCATCGATTAGTAAAATATTTTTATCTTTTAGCTCTCCTATCAAATTTCCTTTTCGGTATTTATAAACGTTTTTTAAAATTTTTTCTTCGTATTTTCTATGCGCTTCGCCATAAATATAGTCATAGCTTATATTAAAAGCTTTTATAAGCTTATCGTTTAATACTATATCTTCTGTCTCACTAACTATTGCAACGTCGCATTCGCTATTATTTGGTGCAGGTATTGGCTCGCTAAAGAGCATCTCGTAGCTTAAATTTAAACTTCTACAAACTGCATCTGTGAGTATAACTGACTCAAGCGACATACAAACAACTATCGTCTTTTTATCTACGAGTTCTTTTTTTGGCAAAATTTCAATTAGCTTGCTAGCTGCCTCTAATTGATCCTTAAATTTAGCCGTTATCATTTAGTTGGCACTCGATTTTGTACTGCTTTGCGAAAAGTCATAGTGCAAACCGCCCATTGGATAGAAATTTATCGTGAAATAGATACCATTTTTTCTAGTTGACGCTGAGCCGTTTATTGTTGTTGTTGGCTCTACATCTTGTTGATAAATTATCCCGTAATTCCAGCATTTTCTTTGATGAAGCACACCAACTCTCCAGCTTTTTGTGTAGCTTCGCTCGATATCATATTGCCAGCCGCCAATAAGACTATACTGATGAGGTAATTTTACTCCAAGACCACTTGTAAAATAGCTATCTTTTGTCGCACTATTTTTTATTTTGCTATCATTTTTCTTCATGGTGTGAAGCATATTTAGCCAAAATAGATCATTTGTGTATGAAAATCCGCTTTGTACCTTTTTAAGCTCTTTGCTCTTGTGTGAATATTCAAGCTTATTATAAAGGCTTAAATTTTCAAATGGATATAGATAGATAGCATTTTTTAAATTCGAATATTCATCTTCTTTTGTGTAATATCCTTGAGAAATACTATGTTTTATAATCTTTCTACCATTAGAGTTAAAGAAATACTGAGTCAGATAACCAGAAATTTCTTCCTTACTCTGCTCTTGAGTCAAGAAATTTTCATATTCATTTAGATTTTTATCATAGATAAACTCATCATCCAAATTTCCTTTTCTATAGCCTGGCAGTAGGTATTCGGCCCCAAAATTTAGAGTGTGATAAAAGCTTTCATACGCTTTTGCAAGGTCAGTGTGAAGGGTAAATTTGTGGTAATTATTTACAAAATTTGTATGCTTATCTTCTCTTTTATCATCAAATGAATTTATCTTATTCTCGTAATTTATTCTTGATGCGTATAGATACTCGTAAAATGAAAAAGTTAAACTATCATCAAGCAGTGGCACATGCACTGAAGCTGGAAGCGTAAATTCATACTGAGTCGCTCTAACGCCTATCTTTCTATCGTATCTATGTGACTGAAGATCGAGTGAATATAAGATATTTGGCAAGACAATATCATCTGTAAATTTATGATACTGAAGCGATGGAAGCTCTTGAAGAGTGTCTTTGTTCTCATTTTTTGAGCCAATTTTTTCAGTGTCTATGTAGTATTTTGCATAAGCACCAAAATAATGATCGTCATTTGCGATGAAATAGTTAAATTTAGAAGTTACAAGCGAATCATAATCATCATCCATGCCTTTTAAATTTAAATAATCTATATCATTTAGCTTCGTTGCGTCTATCCAAATTCCCTCTTGCAAATCCGCTTCGCTAAGGTATCTTATAAGCTTATCTCTTTCGTATTTTAGTCCAATGCCTTTATGTGTTTTATTTTTTAGTTCAGCCTTATTTGAGGTCTCTCCTTTTTGCTTGGCTTGGTAGCTGTTTTTATCAGTAAATGACCCAAAGCTGATTTCGCCCCTTGAATCAGGCGACTCAGTAAATCTAAACGCACCATAAATTCCAGCACCTCTGTTTGTTCTTATCTGTGGATCAAGCTCGAAGTCCCACTCATTATAAGGTGCAAAATAAATCGGCTGCTTGTAATAAAAGCCTTCAGATTTTCCGTATCCAAGCTCAGGCGGCAAAAGACCTGTTCTTCTTGTGGTATCTGTTGAAAAACCAAAATATGGCAAATAAAAAACTGGCACATTAGCTATACGAAAGACTGGGTTAAAAAGATGTAAAAATTTGCTTTGTTTATTTAGCATAGCTGAGCTTGAGGTGATACTCCAGTCAGGATCTTGGACATTACAGCTTGAAACCATCGCCTTTTTTACTCTATAGTACTCACTGTCAGAGCTGCTCTCATCGCTTCTCATCCATACTTCCATGTCTTTATTCATCATAAAAAGCGATTCAAAAGCAGTGTCATTATTTTTTAAATTTAGCTTTGCATAATTTGAGCGAGAGACTTCACTCTTGCCCTTCATCATGTTGACGTTACCAAATAGCTCAATAACCGAATTATTTTGATCATAAACTGCACAATCAGCTGTCACAAGGTAATCTTGTGAATATACAACAACATTTTTATTGGCCGTGACGATGCCTTTATCTTGCTTTACATCATCAGCCAAAAGCTGCACATCTTGCACAGCTGCACTTAGATTTAAAATACAAACCAGAACTAAAAATAAAATTTTACGCATTTATCACCACTGTTTTTGCTATTTTGTCTTGCCAAGTCTGCCTAGCTGGATTTGCAAATGCCCATGCAAAACCAAGATAAAAACAAGCTTCACTAACTAACCTAAAAATCGCTCTTACCAAGCTTGAAATAAAATTTGGTCTATCTAAAATTTCTACATTAATGCACATCGTCTTTGTTAGCATTTGTCCAAGACTCGCGCCATAATACCAAACAAAAAATGTATGATAAATAATCTTTAGTGAAACTATTTGCCAAAAGAAATTTAAAGTCAAATTTCTGGCTTCATCATAGCTCATAACCGACAAAAAGGCATCCCAGTAAATGATCAAAAACAAAAAAGAAACAATACATTCATCAATTGAGTAAGCTAGCACTCTTTTTGAAAATGGCGCTAGCGAAATTTCTTCTTTTTCAAGTTTTTCAACTATCTGCATACTCATTTTAATGCCTGCCAGGCAATATCTTTTCTATAATGTGCTCCGTCAAATTTTACATTTTCGCAAAGCTCATAAGCTCTATCACGTGCCTCTTTTATACTCTTCGCAGTAGCCACGCAGACTAGTACTCTGCCACCATCTGCATAAATTTCTCCATCTTGCTCACTAACACCAGCATAAGCGATGTGAGCATCTTTTACATCATTTAAAACTGAAATTTTAGCTTTTGGGCTACTTTTATACGGATAGTCCTTACTAGCCATTACGACACCAACCGCAAATTCATCTTTTAAACTAATAGGCTTTAGCTCGCCCTTTGCAGCATTTAGCAAAATTTCGCTTAGATTTCCATCAATTAACGGCATCAAGACCTCGCATTCAGGATCGCCAAATCTTACGTTAAACTCAAGTACATAAGGCTCATTTTTCACGATCATCAGTCCCACAAAAAGCACTCCACAAAACGAACTGCCCTCGTTTTTCATCCCTTTTAAAGTTGGCTTTACAACCTCTTCTTCAACCCTTTTTATCAGCTCTTTTGAAGCAAGCGGACTTGGAGCATAAGCGCCCATACCGCCAGTATTTGGACCCTCATCGTTATCAAGCAGGCGTTTGTGGTCTTGTGCCACTGGCAAGCTTACAAAATTTTCGCCGTCGCAAATAGCAAAAAAGCTAAGCTCAAAACCATCTAAAAACTCTTCAACCACTACAAATTTACCAGCCTCGCCAAAGCTAGTCCCACTTAGCATGTCGCTAACTGCCTCTTTGGCTTCTTCTTTAGAATTTGCGATTATAACGCCCTTGCCAGCACAAAGGCCATCGGCCTTTACGACCATCGGAGCGCTTAAGGTATCAATAAATTTAAATGCTTTTTCTTTATCATCTGTGTTTAAATATCTTGCAGTTTTTATATTATTTCTAGCTAAAAAGTCCTTCATATAGGCCTTACTGGCTTCAAGTCTAGCAGCTGCCTTGCTTGGTCCAAATATAAGCAAGCCCTCTTTTTTAAAGATATCTACTACACCTTCACTAAGCGGTGCTTCAGGGCCTACGATAGTTAGCTCGATACTATTTTTTTTAGCAAATTTTGCAAGCTCATAAAAGTCTTTTATATTTAAATTCTCGCCAAGGCGTGAGGTCGCACCATTTCCTGGCGCAAAGTATAAATTTATATTTTTTTCGTTTTTTAGCTTTAGAGCAATGGCGTATTCGCGGCCGCCACTTCCTATTATGAGAATATTCATTTCATCTCCGTAAATTTAAAAACCCGAGTGGGCGTCGCATAGAAGAGTGGCCCATAAACAAAGCCAATCTTGCAAATAGATGGATACCAAACGGTTGCAACTTCTCACCTTTTCAGACTCAAACGAAGCCACATCACAAGGCATCCATACCTTTTCGCTAACAAAAAAGTGTTGGACCCCGTAAAATGCTGACTCGCTTCACTCAGGCAATAAAATTATATAAATTCTTTGCTTAAAGTAATGTTTTGGCAAGCGCGATACAGGCGTTTATATCTTGACTTTGGCTTACTATTGGCTCGGTAAATTTTAGCTCTTTTGCAGTGACCTTTCCAATGCTTATTGCTTGATAGCTCTCATTCCAGCCAAAATTACTAAGAAAATTTCTGACATTTAGTGGAGAAGCAAAGATCAAAATGCTATCTTTTGGTGGTTTTAGCTCCATTTTACAAGGATTTAAAACGTTTTGATAAGCGATAATTGCTTTTATATTTACTCCGCCATTTTGTAAAATTTCTAAGAAATTTGAAGCACTATCTTTACCTTTTAGATAAAGAACTTTTTTACCTTTTAAAAGTGGCAAAATTTCTCTTGCAAAGTCATCTCCGTGAGCGTTCTTTCCGGTATAAATTTCACTAAATCCAAACTCTCTTGCAGCTGCCGCACAACTATTTGCGATGGCAAAGACTGGCAAATTTATAGCTTTTATATTGTTAAATTTTAATGCATTAAAAGCATTTTTAGAAGTGGCTACAAGCACGCCATAGTCACTTAAATTTAATTCAAATTTTAAAAACTCGATCTTGCTAACGTTTAAATTTACAACGCTCTCATCAGTCGTTTTTGTATTTGAAATAAGATAAATTTTACGCAACTCTTTTTAACCTTAAAAAAGACATCAAAGCAAGTAATGTGCAGGCTAAAATAACAATAGAAGTCGAATAAAATATATCACCAAGCCCAACTAACGGAGAGACGACGCCGCCTAAGAAAAATGGGCAAAATCCAAGTATTGCTGAGGCTGAACCTGCGTATTCTCTGCCTTCGTTCATAGCTAGCGATGAAGCAGTTGGCAAGACAAATCCTGTAAAAAGAAGTAATAAGAAAAATGCGATAATAACGCCGATTACTTCAAATTTAAAACAAAGCATGAAAGCAATAAAAATGCTAGCAAACAAGGTGCCAAAAAGCCCAGTTTTGAGCGCTTTTCTCTCATTTAAAAGACTGGCAAGCCTTGCTCCTATAACAAGTCCTAAACCATTTGAAGCAAAGCAAAAGCTATAACTTACTGGACTTAAAGAATAAAATTCTTGAAAGATAAACGAAGATGACGCTATATAGGCAAACATCGCACCCATCGCAAATGTCTGAATGCTTACGAAAAGCATAAATTTTTTCTTTCTTAAAATTTTGCCAAAAACACTATAAGTCACCAACAAAGGCATTTTTAAGCGATTTGACTGACTTAAGCTCTCTTTGAAATAAAAATTTGCGATAAAAAGCAAAATACCAATGATAGTAAGTGCCATAAAGATGCCACGCCAGTCGGTAAATTTAAGCAGCAAACTGCCACCTATTGGTGAAAGTATCGGGGCAAGACCATTTATAACCATCATAAGACTAAAAAATTTAGTCATTTCATGACCCTTATAAAGATCACTCACAACGGCTCTTGAGATGACTAAGCTGCCGGCACTTGCTAGCCCTTGGATGATGCGCATAAAGATAAAAAACTGGATATTTTGCGCAAAAAATATAAAAATAGTGCTTATCGTATAGACGATAAGCGAGATGGTAAGTGGCGTTTTTCGTCCAAATTTATCACTTATTGGGCCAACTATGAGCTGACCTATGGCTAAGCCTGCCATCGATGTCGTGATCGTTAATTGTGTAGCTGTGACGCTTGTTTTAAACCACTCAGTAATAGCCGGAAGTGCTGGCAAATAAAGATCTGTGACAAATGGTCCAAAGGCAGAGAGAGCGCCTAAAAATATCAACAAAAATAGTTTGGAATTTTCTTTTTTCATAGTTTTTCTTTTTTTGGAGCGATTATATTATGGTTTTACTTTTTGCTTTATTAAGTATAAATTTACTATTGTTATTATAAAAAGAAGCCCTAAAAATAGGGCTTAGTATTACATTTTGTCTTTAGTGACGATTAAGAGCATTTTAAATTTATCTTTAATCTTTAATCCGTGTGGTATTTTGCCTGGAAGCACGATGGTATCGCCTTTTTTGATATCAAAATGTTCATCACCAATAGTTAGCTTCATCTCGCCATCAAGTGCGATAAGTAGTGCATCACCTGGTGCTGCGTGAGTTGAGAGCTCTTGGTCTGTGTCAAAACTAAGTAATGACATTGAGCCGTTTTCATTCTTTACAAGCGTTTTGCTCACGATTTTGCCTTTTTCGTATTCGACTGCATCAACTAAGCTAAAAATAGCTGCCTTAGGTAAATGATCTATCATTAAATCCTCCTTAAAATCAATTGAAATATATTTCGTTGGTTCGTTAAAAACCAGCTTGCGCCACACTTTTTTCTCTATCAGGCAAGCTTGCTCATTGCCTATATGCATCTGCTTTTCACCGTAGTATAGGCTAGCACCGCCCTCCACAACCCATGAAAGGCTGTCGCAAAACAGCATCTCATGATCTAGCTCCTCGCCCGTATCAAATGCAAATACATCGACATGAGCGTTCTCGCAATCAAAAATTCTCTTGCTAACGACGCTTTTCGCGACAACTTTCGTGTCGGCGTTTAGATTGTAAATTTTACTCATTTTTCTTCCTTTCGTAAATTTTACACGTCATTGTAGTAAAAATTTTTAGACGATTTATTGATAAGGATTATCTCTAATCAGAATAAAGTTTATCATTTTTCCAAGACAATATTTTCTGTATTTGAATAAATAACTCAGGATTATCGATTACGACTAACAATAAATTACTTTTCACTCTAGTTAGTGCCTCAAAAATACAACTATGTTCGTCGTAAGGGTAATATTCATTATATGTAGATACCAGCTTTCCTTCTTCCGAATATTTAAAATGCTTATCTAAAACTACAAGTACATTTTCATATTCTCTTCCAATAACACTATGCGTAGATCTTGAATTTGTATAGACTTTTTCTCTCTTTAAGGACCCAAATGACTTTGTAGTATATTCTGTTAATTCAATTGAAACATAATGTTCCATTGAGTATTTTTCTTTAATATATAACATTGCATCGTTTTTATTAGAAAAATATACAACTTGAACTTTATCGTAATCGTATGGTTCAGCTTTACTAGTTTTAGTATTTAGAAATTTAGATATAAAAGAGGCCATAAAAATATTTGTTCTTATTTTGTTCTTTAGTCTTATATGCAAAACATCACTTCTATCTTTTAGTTTTTCTTCTACATTCAATGTTTTTTCTGATCTATGGAGTGTTTGTTGATGATCTGTTGAAAATACAATCATCTTATTACTAAGGTTTATTAGCTGCTTAAACTGATTTTCATATAGTCTTTGTGCCTCATCTATTAGTATAACGTCATAAGGTTTTAGATTGTCTATAATAATTCCTTTTATCGGTACAATTGTTATACCTAATTCATTGGACAATGATTCATACTCTGGAATTAATGCACAAAATACGATTAAAACTTTATTTCCCTTTAAAATATACTCTCTTGCCAAATCCATCAATAATAGAGATTTTCCAGTTCCAGGTCCTCCAGCAAGACAAATTTTTTTATAATCAGTTTTGAGTATGTCGTTTTTTCTTTGATTTTGTTCGCTTGTTAAAAAATATTTATGGTTCTTAAATTCTTGAGGCTGTGAGTATGGAGAGATTATAAGAGATGACTGATCTATAGACAGTAATTCATTTTTAATTACATAATCCTCTGGAATCATTTTGGATAAATCTAAAAAATCAATATCTTTTAATTCATTATCTTCTAACAAATAAATCTGTTTTGTTTTTGCTATATACGCACATATAACAATATCTTTGTTTAATAATCTAAGTAAACAATTATGCCTAATTAATTGATCTTTAATCGCAGATATACCATTTTTTGGTGGCTCACGCTTAACTTCTATATTCAAAACAGATTTATCGCTAAATCTGAGAATATCAAATTCTTCCCTTATACCAGTTTCGATTAAAGTAGATATAAAATAACCTTCCTTTTGCATATGAGATAAATGTGAACTTATTTCCATGAAAAACGAACATATGCTCTCTACTTCACTATCAGACATACCTTTATTTTGTTTAAATGAAAAACTACCGTCTACTAATTTAAAAAGCGACCTACATAGATCTTTATTTTTTGAGTCAAATATTTGAATTAAAGAATCTATATTGGTGCTTTTCATAAAAATATTCTCACTCCCACTCTATCGTTGCAGGTGGCTTGCTTGAGATGTCGTAAACTACGCGGTTTATGCCATTTACCTCGTTTATGATGCGGCGAGAGACGTTTTCTAGCAAATCGTACGGCAGGCGTGAGAAGCTAGCAGTCATGCCATCGCTCGCATCGACCACACGCACACAAACAGCATTTTCATAAGTACGGTTATCACCCATTACGCCGACAGAATTTACATTTAAAAGTACGCAGAATGCCTGCCAAGTTTTGTTGTACCAGCCAGTGCTCTTTAGCTCATCTCTCAAGATTACGTCAGCTTTTCGAAGTAACTCTAGGCTTGGTTTATTTACTTCACCCATGATGCGGATAGCAAGGCCTGGTCCTGGGAAAGGATGGCGGAATACTAAATCACGGCTTAGTCCAAGCTCAAGACCAAGCTTTCTAACCTCGTCTTTAAAAATTTCTCTTAGCGGCTCTATTAGCTCAAATGTCATCCAGTCAGGCAAGCCTCCAACATTGTGGTGGCTCTTTATCGTCTTGCTTGAGCCAACTACGGAGCTTTCGATAATATCAGTATAAAGAGTGCCTTGAGCTAGGAATTTCACGTCGCCATGCTTCTTAGCCTCTTGCTCAAAAATTTCTATAAAGGTCTCACCTATGATCTTGCGCTTTTTCTCAGGATCAACCACACCAGCTAAGCGGCCAAGGAAGGTCTCGCTCGCATCTATGCTAACTAGCTCAACACCAAGCTTTGTTCTAAATGTAGCTTCAACTTGCTCTCTTTCGTTTGTTCTAAGAAGTCCGTTATCAACAAAGACAAGGATCAAATTTTCAGGCACAGCAGCCGCTAAAAGTGCCGCAGTCACAGAGCTATCCACGCCACCGCTAACTGCGCAAAGCACCTTGTGGGTGCCTACTATTTTTCTTATCTCTTCTATCTTATTTTTAGCGAAGCTTCCCATGTTCCATGTGCTCTCGCAACCGCAGATATATTTAGCGAAATTCTTTAGAATTTGCGTGCCGTATTCGCTGTGTTGCACCTCTGCGTGGAACTGTATCGCATAAAATTTACGTTTATCATCGCCAAAAGCGCAATAAGGTGAATTCTCACTAATAGCGATCACTTCAAAGCCCTCTGGCAAGTCCTTTACATAGTCACTATGACTCATCCATACGATTTGTTTTGAAGGTGTATCTTTAAATAGCTCATGCTCTTTAATAACATTAAGCTCTGCTTTGCCATACTCTTTTTGATCAGCCGCTAAAACCTCAGCCCCATGCGTGTGAGCAAGTAGTTGCATGCCGTAGCAAACGCCAAGTATAGGGATGTTTAGCTCAAAGACACCACTATCACAAAAATAAGCATCTTTAGCATAAACACTAGCTGGACCGCCACTTAAAATGATACCTTTTGGCTCTTTCGCCTTTATCTCACTAAGCTTTGCATTAAATGGCAAAATTTCAGTGTAGACGCCCTCTTCTCTTAGCCTTCTAGCTATTAGCTGAGTGTATTGCGAACCAAAATCCAAAACTATAATCGTATTGTTCATTTATAACCTTTTAAAAATAGATATGAAAAATTTCAAACTGCACATACCAAACAATGATCGATACGATATATCCTAGAACCACCATCCAAGCGTATTTCATATGTGCGCCAAAGGTATAAATTCCTTTTAATTTACCCATTACTCCAACACCAGCTGCTGAGCCAAAGCTGATCATCGAACCACCGATACCAGCAGTTAGTGTCACTAATAGCCACTGACTCATTGCCTCGCCTGCATCAGCTCCCATTGCTGGATTTGCTTTTAAGACAGCTGACATAACAGGGACATTATCAACGATTGCTGAAAGGAAACCAACGCCGATATTTACAGCAGTTGAGCCAAATTTATCATAAAGTGATACAGCGTAATTTAAAAATCCAGCAAAATGAAGAGCGCCAACTGCAGCTAAAATTCCAAAGAAGAAAAATAGTGTGTTGTTTTCAATCTTTGACATATAGTGAAATACATGCATTGGTTCTTCATTTTTGTGAGCTTTTTTGAAATAGTAAGTATAAAGACTAAGTAGTGAGAAACCAAACATCATGCCCCACATCGCTGGCAAGTGGAAAAGCTGATGCATCATAACTGCACAAAAGATAGTAAATGCGCCTATAAAGATAACAGCTTTGCCGCCCTTTTTCATAACCACTTTTGGCTCATTTGCCACATCAAAATGTGGTGCAGTACTTGGCACTACACGAGAAAGTAAAAATGCCGTTACAAACCAACCTATGATAGACGCTGGGAAAAGTGCGAAAAAGTCGACAAATGGTGCTTTTCCAGCAGCCCAAGCCATAAGCGTAGTGATATCGCCAAATGGACTCCATGCCCCACCTGCATTTGCTGCTACGACAATGTTTATCGCACCAGCTACTAGGAAATTTGTATTATTTCTATCTATCGTTAGAAGAACGGTTGAAAGTATAAGCGCTGTTGTCAGGTTATCAGCTACTGGGCTTATGAAAAATGCCAAAATACCAGTTAGCCAAAATAGCTTTCTATAAGTATAGCCTTTTGATACGAGATTATATTTAAGTGCATTAAATACGTCTCTTTCGATAAGTGCTTCGATAAAAGTCATCGCCACCATCAAGAAAAATACGATCTGAGCGATCTCTAAAATCAGGTGATTTACCTCATGTTCAAGTGAATGCACATCCATGCCATTTATAAGCATATAAACACCGATAAGTAGGAACATAAATGTGCCGATAAAGATAGCAGGTTTTGCCTTATCAATATGGAAATTTTCTTCTGCTGCTATGAAAAAATATCCAACAACAAAAATTATAAGCGATAAAATTCCTGCCCATGTAGTAGTTAAGTCAATAGCTGCGGTTTCTCCATCAGCACCAAAAGCCATCGCGAAAAACAAGCCTAGAAGTCCAAAAAACCTCATTATACTCTCCTTGTAGAATAAAAAATCTTGGTATATTACTTAAAAGAGCCTAAAAATTAGGTTAGTTAAAATTATTAAGCTTACATTACATTTTTATTTAAATACGAAAATTTTACTAGATTTTGTTTATCTTGTCAGTTTTCTTTTCTTTTACGGGAGCATTTCCATAAAATGGATCATCTTTATAGCCACAACCACTAAATACAAAAAGAGTAAAAATTAAAATAAAAAATGATAAGATAAGCCCATGAAAAACGCTAAATTTTTGATAAATACTATTCACGAAAATCCTTTGTATAAAGAAAAATTAAGCATGGCAAATGAGTGCCAACAGCTTTTAGAGCTTATGGGGAAAGCAAAACGATTTTATATAGCTTTTTGCTACGTTAGAGAAGGTGTTTTGACCTTTGTTCTTACTCATCCCACTGGGCTTTTAGAGCTTAGGCGTGATAGTAGTATAAATGATATAAAAAGGTTATTAAAAACCTTTTGCAAATTTAATAAAAATAGCGTTTTTAACAGCATTCTTACTCCAAAGCCCATTAACGAAATCAACTATACAAAAAACAAAAAAGAAGAAAATATAAGATTTGTCGTGAGCAAATTTTTAAAATTTTTTAATCAAAAAGAGCAAAATGCCATCTTTTATGCGCCAGCTAGCAAAGGCAAGTTTAAAAATTTGGCAAAAGATGAGCAAATACACCAGAAATTTGAAGAGTTAAGAGAAATTTTGCTCAATAAAAATGAGCAGGCAAGATGCTAATAGACGAGATAAGAACGCTTCCAAATGAGCCTGGCGTATATCAGTATTTTGACGCACAAAATAGGCTCTTATACGTTGGCAAGGCCAAAATTTTAAAAAACAGGGTCAAAAGCTACTTTAAATTTACACCAAGTCTAGCTCCGGCTGAAAAGCTAAGTCCAAGAATTTCAAAGATGATAAGCGAAGCCGTGCACCTTGAATACATCGTCACGCCAAGCGAGGCAGACGCGCTCATACTTGAAAATTCATTCATCAAACAGCTTAAGCCAAAATACAACATCTTGCTTCGTGACGACAAGACCTACCCTTATATCTTTATAAATTTAAATGATGATTTCCCTAGATTTGAGATCACTAGAAAGGTGGTAAAAGGCTCAAATATCCGCTATTTTGGGCCATATTTTAACGGAGCTAGCGAGCTACTTGAGGCACTTTATCTAAATTACAATCTCGTTCAGAAAAAGTCCTGCATCAAAGGCAAAAAAGCCTGCCTTTTTTATCAGCTAAAACGCTGTTATGCCCCGTGTGAGGGCAAAATTTCAAAAGAGAACTACGTTAAGATCGTAAACGAGGCTATCATGGCCTTACAAAATCCAAATTTACTTATAACTCGCCTTGAAGAGCTCATGCTAAACTACGCCAAGGCCGAAGACTACGAGCAAGCAGCCGCGACTAGAGATAAGATACAAACACTTAAAAACATGCAAACAAAGGTTGAAGTTGATCTTGCTAAACTTGAGGACTTTGAGGCCTACTCGGTCGCTTGCGTGCACGATATGATCTGTGCGGTGAGATTTAGCGTGCAAAGTGGCAAGATAACTGGCGTAAAAACTGACATCACGCAGGCCAAAAACGCCCAAAAAGACGAGACAAACGAAGCTTATAAGCAGGCCATTTTAAAAAGCTTCATAGCTGGACAGCCGATAATTAGCACCAAAATTTATGTGCATGAGAGCTTTGAAGATAGCGAGCTTGTGGAGGAAATTTTAAACGAGAGATTTGGACGTAAATTTAGCATCACATGCCCAAAAATAGGCGATAAGCGTAAAATTTGTGAGATCGCTACCAAAAACGCTGAAGTTAGCATCGAAAAATATCTAAAAACGCACGATAACGTGCTATTAAACGAGATAAAAGAGTACTTTGACCTAGCTCACACGCCTTACGTGGTCGAGGCTTACGATAACTCACACCTTTTTGGCGAGGCAAGTGTCGGAGCGATGGTGCGCTATGAGCATGGCGAGTGGGCAAAGCAAAACTACCGCCATATGCACCTAAGCTCTAAAAACGACTACGATCAGATGAAAGAGAGCCTAACAGCTAGAGCACTTAGGTTTGACAAGCTTAGCCCGCCTGATCTTTGGGTTATTGATGGGGGCGAAGTGCTTTTAAATTTAGCCTGCGAAATTTTAGCAAGCAGTGGCGCAAACGTCGATGTAATCGCTATCTCAAAAGAAAAAATAGACGCCAAAGCTCACCGCGCAAAGGGCGAGGCAAAGGATAAAATTTACACAAAAAATGGCAGCTTTAGCCTAAGCACGAGCGATAAAAAGCTTCAGTTTTTCCAAAAAATGCGCGATGAAAGCCATAGATTTGTCATCAGTTTTCACAGAAAAACAAGGCAGAAAAACGATATGCAAAGATCGATCCTAAAGCAAGCTGGCGTATCTGAAGGAAGTATCGCGAAATTAATCAGCTTTTACGGAAGTTTTGATAAAATCAGCGAAGCAAATTTAGACGAAGTGGCAAAAATAACAAATAAAAGCGTAGCAGAAAAGCTTGCAGTGCTCAAAGAAGGAAATTTGAAGTGATAATATATGATGAAAATTTAAAAATATCTGCGATAACGCAAGATTCACTTGAGCTATTGGGTTTTGATAGTTTGGATGACTTTTTGTTGCGATACAAAGATATAAGCGAGCTAGTCATAACAAGCCAAGAAAGCCCAAACTACAGCTTCTTGGAATTTTTACAAAATACGAAAGATAATAGCGCTAGAGTAAATTTAAAAAGAAAAGATGGTGGTGCGATCTTACTAGAAGCGAGATTGCAAAATGCTATTTTAAAAAATAGCGAAAAATTTTTTATCGTGCTTTTAGAGAAGCAAGACATAATAAACAACCAAAATCTAATAGCAGCAGTAAAAGTAAAACCTACATTAAGACTGCCTGTTTTTAAACTAAACGCATGGTATCTTTTTGACACGCAGACACAATCACTTATCGATGATTCTTGGTTTGAAACATCACTTAAAATACTAAATTTAAGTAAAAAAGATTTTGCATCCTATTTAAATATATTTTTACGCAACGCAAGAGAAATTCTTATCCAGATCCAATCAGCCATAATCGCAAAAGATGAGATAATGCTCAAAAAATACGTAAATGAGATAAGAGAAGCTGCATTAAATTTAAAGCTTAATAACCTTGCAAATGAGCTTAACGCTTTTTTAGATAACAATCAAAATGGAAAGATGAAAGAGATGTCTCTTTTTACCAAAAGACTAATTGAGATAGAAAATATCGTTAAAAAATATAGCAAAAAGAGTATCAATGAAAAATAATAAATTTTATATATTGTTAGCGCCAATAATAATTTCAGCGATCTTTTGTGCATATAGCGGAAATGAAAGCTATAAAAAATTTACAGATCTAAAAGATCTAAATGAAAAACTATATAAACAATCCTTAGTATTTCAGACTATAAAATCCGTAATACAAGAGCACGATACTCTAATAGGCAAAAGCCAAGAAGATATAAAAAGGTTGCGGGATAACACCTTAAAAAATACACAAAAATTTATAAATTCTATAAGAAAAGACGATCGCATCGAGATACGAAATGTAAATAAATTAAAAGAATTGCTAGCAAATATAAATCAAAATGATCAATTTGATGAACTATTTTATGAATTTTTCCAAAATATAAACGGAGAAATAGATAGCGATTTTAAACAAGATTTAGACCGAGACTTTCCGCTTATAATAAAAGCCTATGCCGCAACTTTAAGTAAAATTTACAATCAACTCTCTTTAGCAAACAACACCAAATACTACGTAAAAAATATCTTTATAAATGGCCCTTTATTTTCAATAAACAGTAATGTAAGAGAAAATATATATTCCGTAAAGGACAACACGCCAAATCTTGATATGCTTCCAAAAAGTGAGCTAAAAGAGGATATTTATAAAGACTTTAACCAGTTTGAAGCCAACTATAAAGCTAAAAAAATAAGAGAAGCTAAAGCCAAGATCGCATTTTCTGAAAAGCTAAATATCGAAGATATCATCTTAATAAAACAGTATGAAGATGATAAATTTATACTTTTATTAGATAGTGCCATAAACATAAAAAATGAGCTACTAGAACTTACCAAGAGCGAGAAAATAAGCTTTGGCATAAAGACCTTTTTTGAGTTTTTGCTTTGTGGCTTGCTCATTTTATCTTTGCTTAGCATTTCTGCTAGGTTGAAATTTTTAAAGGTGCTTATCGATAAGTCAAAATACATATCAAACTATATCCTATCATCAAAAGAGGCAAGTGCGGATAATACGATATCAAAGCTCATAAAAACTTATGAAGATCTAAAAGAAACCTATATAAAAGATAGCAGCTTTTTTCAGATAAAAGATAGATATATTTTATCAGTGAGCAAAAAGCTAGAGTCTATTAATAAAGAAATTTTTACATCGACCGCAGCTTTAAAAATAGAAACAAATAATAGCAAAAAGCAAGTATTTATAGACACGATAGAAAAAAATGCAAATATCATGACCTCGCTTTATAACAATGCTAAAAATATCTCAAATGTTAAAAAATATAGCGAATGCAATAAAACCGAGATATTTGATCCTCAAAAAAGCTTTGAAGAAATTTTGCAAGTAAACATCGTCTATTCGCAAAGCAAAAAGATAAATTTTATAAGCTACCTTGATCCAAGCCTTACAAATGAACTAGAAGGAAATCTAAATTCATTAAAAACCGCATTTAACTCTATCTTTTTGGCGTCTTTATCAATGTCTTTAAGACATCAAAACATTATCATCGCTATCAAAAAAGTTCAAAAAGAGTTTGATAGAAGCGGGCTTTGTTCTGTAAGCTTTAGCATAAAAAATAGCTCAACCGCCATGAGCGAAAAGCAAATTTCAGATATATTTTCAGATGATGAGAATAGCTTAAATAATGATGAGAGCGAGTTTTATCTAAAAATCGCTCAAATTTATTTAAAAAATTTAGAAAGCAAGCTGGAGATTAATTCGTTTCAAAGTATTGGCAATGAGTTTAAATTTGTAGTCATTTTTAAAACAACATCAAACTATAAAGACTTTGATATAAAATGCAATCATAAACTAGCATTCTTACAAGACGCAAATGTCGCTTACAACGAAGCTTTTAAACAAACTACAAAAGACCTTGGGCTCAAAGTGGATATGCTAACAAGCACTAGTCCATCTATTACAAAAAATTATGATGCTATATTTTTAAGAAACACCAATAAGCAAGGTCAAGATATTAAAAATCCGCTCATTTTAAAAGATCCGCTAACTCCATTAAGCATCACAAGGCTACTTTGCTTAGGTGAAGCTAATATTATGAATAAAGATTTAAACGATAAACCAAAATTTTTAATCTGCGATACTAACGAAATTTACATAGATATAACAGCAAGTGGTTTTAGTAAATTTAACTGCGAAGTTGTGGGGGTTTGCAATAAAAAAGATCTAAAACAAGCCATAAAGCAAGGCGATTTTGACCTTATCTTTGTTGGCTCAAAATTTTTCGAAGCTGAAAAAAATAGCCTTCAAAAAAATATTGATCTTATAAAAGCAGCCATACAAAATGCAAAAATTCCAATTATACTAATGCTTTCAAACACTTCAAATATAGATGGAGAGAGTGTCAAAGAATACTTCAATGCCTATATAAAAACACCAATAAATAGCGACGAACTGGCTCAAATTTTTAGAAAATTTTTGCCAAATTTTGGCGAGATTGCAATAGACGAAAGCTATCTAGCAAAAAGCGAAAATATTATTTTATTTAAGAAATCGCCAATGGAAAATAAAATATTTAGCTCAGCTTTAGGAGAATTTTACAACACACTTGAAACCACAAATAGCTTTGATGAGCTATTAACAAAGATAAAAACCAAAACTTACGGTATCGTTCTTATAGATGAAAACGTAAAAGGCTTCAACTACGAAGAGCTAACAAGAGTTGTTGATAAGATAAGACAAAGCCAAAAGGTTGATACAAGAGTGCTGATATTTGGCGCACAAGAAAGAAGTGAATTTCCTTTTATAAAAGTGCTAGCTAAAAATATCACAAAAGCAGAGCTTTCAGCTACCGTAAGAGAGCAAATCGATTCTATGGGCGCTAGCTACGCTAAAAGCTCTTATGAATTTATTAAGTTTAACGCCTAAAACTCTTTTGCGTTATTTTTAAATACATTTAGCACGCTTGCTCGCTTATGACAAATTTCAGCGTATTCTCTTTCGCTCTTTGAGTCGTAAACTATACCAGCTCCAGCCCCCACAAATACATCACTAAAGCCATTTTCACCTGGCACAAAGATGGCTGATCGAATAAGAATAGCGACCTGAGCATCGCCATTAAAATGTAAAAATCCAATGCCGCCGCCATAGATATTTCGCTCAGAAATTTCAAGCTCATTGATTATCTGCATAGCTCTTATTTTTGGGGCTCCGCTTAGCGTGCCAGCCGGAAATATGCTAGCTAAGACATCAAAAAGATCAAGCCCTTTGGCGCATTTGCCATAGACATCGCTTACAATATGAATTACTTTTTCATACTTTTGGATATGCATAGCATTTTTTACGGATACACTTTTTGGCTCTGAAACCCTGCCAATGTCATTTCTAGCAAGATCAATTAGCATCTTGTGCTCAGCCAGCTCCTTTTCGTCACTTAATAGCTCATTTTCAAGTGCCGCATCTGCATTTGCATCGCTTCCTCTAGGTCTTGTGCCTGCGATCGGAGCTACAAAAATTTGCTCACTTTTCATCTCAAAAACAAGCTCTGGCGAAGAGCCAACCACATCGCCATAAGGTGTAGGAAAATGAAACATATATGGACTTGGATTTGTAAGTGAGAGCTTTTTATAAAAGTCTAGACTACTCATATTCGTTGAAATTTCAAGCAACTCACCAAGCACCACCTGAAAGACATCGCCACTTCTTATATACTCTTTTGCTAATTCAACCATATCCTCAAAGTGTTTCTTTTCTTTACCAAGATCAGTTTTTATACTAAATTTACTCTGCTCTTTGCTTTTGTTTTCAACTTTCACATCAAGCAAAAAGTCATAATATTTTTTCTTATCTCCATAAAATGTATAAATTTTACTCATCTTATCAAAGTGTAGATAGGCCTTAGCATCGGCATAGATAAATTTTGGAAATTCATACTTTTTAGCTTTCTCTTCTCCGATATATTCAAAATATCTCACGCCATCATAAGCAAAAACACCAAAGAGACCCGCAAATGGAGCCAAAGATTTATTACGATTTGTATCAAAATAACTTCTAAGCCCATAAAAATCCATATCCTTTTCATCTATATAATCGCAATCAATGCCTATAATCGTTTGCGTCTTATCCTCGGCTAGGTAGCTATTTTTAAATTTTTCTTTAATCACTTCATAATAAAACAGTGGTTGTTCTAAGAGCATTTTTTTCCTTTAATTTTTTGATGATTATAAAAAAAGTTCGCTTTTAGTTTTTAAAATTTTTATCAAATTTCTAAATTTATGCCCAAATTTCACCTTTTTACTATTTTTTTAACACCGCTTGGCTAAAATTTGGCACTCGTAAAAGGAAATTCATGCTTTTTGTTGAACTTTTTATAATTGGTATCGGCGTTGGATACATCGCTGGCTTTTTTGGTATCGGTGGCGGCACAGTCGTCGTTCCTATAATGGTCGCCTTTGGATATGACATAAAAACCGCTATTGGCATAAGCGTCATGCAAATGATCTTTAGCGCGACTTTTGGCTCATATCTAAACTACAAAGCTGGCCTTTTAAAACTAAATCGTGGCGTAGTTTTAGGGCTTGGAGGCTTAGTTGGAGCTAGTTTTAGTGGCATTATTGTTTCATATGCGCCAGCGATTTTACTTGAGTCACTCTTGCTTGCAACATTTATCTTATCCCTTTTAAAGTTATATTTTATGCCAAATAGCGACGGCTCAAACGCAAATAACTCACTTTTTTTACTATTTTTAGTTGGTCTTTTTGTAGGTGCTTTTGCCATTAGTATTGGCATCGGCGGAGGCGTCTTTGTAGCGCCTATTTTGGTAGGCTTTTTACACTATGAGCTAAAAAAAGCCGTTTCAATGGGAGTATTTTTTGTAATGTTTGCAGCTTTCTCTGGCTTTATCTCACTTTCATTAAGCGGCCATATCTCTTATTTAGAAGGTGCCTTTCTAGGCCTTGGCTCGCTAATAGGCGCATACTTTGGCACCAAAAAGACACAAGCTATGGATAAAAAAGCACTTAAAAAGTGGTTTTTACTCTTTTACATAGCGATGATAATTCTGATCTTAAAAGATATGATATTTGACTAAATCAAAAATTTAAGACTAGGCTAGCTAGTTTTAAATTTCTTCAAAAAGTAGGCTTCACTTAATTTAAAAGCAAGCTTATCTAGCTCGTCTTTACTAAAATTTACGCTCTTTGCGATATCTTCTAAACTAGCTTTGCCATCAAATTTTAAAGCGGCCTTGATCTCTTCATGGCTTAAGCTTAGCTTGCCATTTAGCTCATTTGCCAAAGAGATAACTGGTGAGCTAGCCTCCAGAAAATACTCCAGATACGTAGCAACTCTAGGCTTTAGTTTGGTTTTATCAGGCTCATAGGTAAGTGCTGCAAGTTTTGAAGAAGAAATTTTAGTGTTTTGATCGTTTAAAATTTCAAGCAGTCCCACAAAAGCTTCGTTTGCATTCTCGCCAAGTGCCGTTTTTACTTCGCTTAAATTTAAGCTTTGTGGATAGCTTTTGCTTAAAATTTCTTGCGTTTTTGTCCTTGGCCGCTCGCTAAAATATGCAAAATAAATCTTATCAAGCTCGCTCTCTCCAAGTACCGCATCAAAGTCCTCAGCACCGCCAAGCCTCTCCTTGTGAGCGATGAGGCTTTTTCTAAATGACCTATTAAATAAAAAGTCGTTTAGTTGCTCTTTTTTGATGCGAGAGTTGTAATTTTGCTCGATGTGCGCGTCAAAGCGGTAAATCCCAGTTGAGCTTGCAAAGATGTCATTTAGCGAAGCATCTATAACGTAGCAAAGTCCGTGTTTGTCGATATGCTTAGCAAATTTATGAAAGTAGATTGGCTCGTTGCTAGCCTCTAAAAAATCATGCAATATATAATAATCATTACCCTTTGCGATGATGCCTTGTAAGAAATTTAGCTGCGTTAGAAGAAGCTTCATGCTATCTTTGTATACGACATCGCTTTGGTTTTGCAGGCTAAATTTCAAATAATCCTGCAAGAAATTTAACTCGCTTTTTACGTGAGCAAGTGCTTCTTTGCTGTCGTTACCTGAGCTTACAAAAAGCATAAAATCTCTTAAAATATCAAGGCTCTTCCAGCCAGGATAGGTATTATACGAAACATAAGCGATGCCATCCTCGCTTAGTAGTGCCTTAATCGTGGCAAGCAGCGCATCTCTTACATTTGGGCTCACCCAGCTATAAACGCCATGAGCGATAATATAGTCAAATTTCCCAAGCTCTTTTATATCGCTTTCGTTCATGTGCAAAAAATTTCGCTCAAGCAGAGTAAAATTTTCTAAACCTATCTGCTTTGCCACCTTGTTACCTTCAGCCACCTGATGACTTGAGATATCGATACCAACGACTTTTGCGCTTTTATGTGAAATGGCAAATGGCAAGATATTACCGCCATATGACGAGCCAAGCTCAAGCACTCTAGCCTCTTTTAAGCTAGCTGCTTTAAGCCCCAGAAATTTAGCAACCGCTTCTATCCTAACTGGCGAGCAGTCGCTAAATGCAGCCGAGAAATAAGGAATTTCATCGTAAGCTTTCTTTGTTTTATTCATCAGCTATATTTTCTTGCAAATTCTCTCATAAACTCGCCAAGTTTTTCAACATCGCTTTGGCTAACGGCGTTGTAGATAGATGCTCTTATGCCGCCAATATGTCTGTGACCTTTTAGCCCTAGCATGCCCTCTTTTAGTGCTTCTTCTACAAAAACTGGTTCAAGCGCATGATCTTTTGGTATTGTAAAGCTCACGTTCATATCTGATCTGCTTGATTTTTTGGCATGGCCCACGTAAAAGCCGTTTGAGCTATCTATGATGTCATAAAGTGTGCTTGCTTTTTTGGCATTTATCTTCTCAACCTCGGCAAGTCCGCCAAGATCTAGTAGGTGCTGCATGGTTAAATTTAAAAGATAAATTCCAAAAGTTGGTGGTGTGTTGTAAAGCGAGTTTGCCTCTACGTGCGTTTTGTAGCGCAAAAACATAGGGATGTTTTGGCTGCTCACGCGATCAACCAAGTCTTTTCTTATAATGACGATAGTTACGCCACTTGGACCTGCATTTTTCTGAGCGCCACCGTAAAGCAAGCCGATACTGCTAAAATCAAGCGGTCTAGCGAAAAAATCGCTCGAAGCATCGACAACAAGTGGAGATTTTGTCTTTGGCATAGCCTTATACTGTGTGCCATAAATCGTATTATTTGAGCAGATGTAGGCGTAGTCGGCGTCATCGCTAAATTTAAACTCAGGGATGTAAGAGAAATTTTCATCTTCGCTGCTTGCTACGACATTCACATTTACGCCAAGCACTTTTGCCTCTTTGATGGCTTTATTTGTCCAAACACCAGTGTTTGCGTACTCAGCCCTGCCACCTTGATATAAATTCATCGGTATCATGCTAAATTGCAAGTGTGCGCCGCCTTGCAAAAATAAAATTTCATACTCATCACCGATGCCGTAAAGCTTTCTTATCTTCTCCATCGCGCCAAAGTGGATCTCCTCAAAGGTCTTGCTTCTGTGGCTGATCTCCATGATCGAGTAGCCCTCGCCTCTGTAGTCGGTAAATTCGGCCTTTGCATGCTCTAAAACGCTTAGTGGTATCGCGCTTGGGCCTGCGCTAAAGTTGATTTTTCTACTCATTTTTACTCCTTGATAATTGCTTTTTTATGTGTATTTTGCGAGATAAGCTCGATCTCATCGTCTATTTTTAAATCCCTAAAATCAACTCTCTTGCCGTCTTTTCTAACCTCGATAAGCCTTTTTGTACTCTCAAAAAAGAGCTCCCTCATCTCATAAGCCTTCTCTAGTGAGTTAAATGCTGAGCCAAGGACTAAAATTTTTCTTTGCACGGCGTTTGTTAGGGCATTTTGCTTGTTTGTCACCTCGCTAAATTTTAGCTCGATCCTAGCTTTTAGAGCATTTGATGAAAATTTAGAAAGAAGAACATTTAGCAAATTTTGCTTTTTGGTGATCTTTAAGCTTAAAGCGCTATCAAGATCATCGCTGAGCCTGTCAAGATACTGAAAAAATGCCTCTTCATCAGGCAGCAGATCAAGCATAGCTGCACTTGGCGTAAGCGATCTGCGGTCTGCTACAAAGTCGCTTATAACGTAGTCGATCTCGTGTCCGATAGCGCTTATGACTGGCGTCTTTGTAGCGTAAATTTCACGAGCTAAGCCCTCGTCGTTAAAGCACCAAAGATCCTCTTTGCTGCCACCTCCTCTAGCTAAAACAATCACATCTACGCCGTATTTATCGGCTCTGCGCAAGGCTTTTATAAGCGAGCTTGGGGCATTTTCACCTTGAGTTAAAGCATCAAAAATATAAATTTCGCTTAATTTCCAACGGCTCGTCACGACCTTTAACATATCCTGAAGCGCCGCCGAAGTAGCGCTTGTGACAAGGGCTATTTTTTTAGGTAAATTTGGTATCTCTTTTTTTGCAGCAATGTCAAAAAGCCCCTCATTTTCGAGCTTTTCTTTAAGCTGCCTAAACGCAAGCTCAAGCTCGCCCTCACCATCAGGCAGCATCGCACTTGCCACTAGCTGATAGGACCCACTTGGCGAGTAAATAGTCACTTTGCCATAAATTTTTACTTTTAACCCATCTTTTGGCAGGAATTTCACTTTTTGGTTGTTCATGCGATACATCACAGCTGAGATGCTTGACTTCTCATCCTTTAGCGTGAAGTACCAGTGTCCAGAGGCGTGCTTAGTAAGGCGCGAAATTTCGCCACTTACCTCGACATAGTCAAGTGTGGCTTCAAGCAGTGCCTTTGCTTTTTCGTTTAGCTCAGAAACACTAAGCATTGATTTCTCTTACCTTTTTAGCGATAAATAGCGTCGAGATATCCATACTAAAGCCCTTGCAAAGCTCTATCTCAAAACCAGCTTCGACTAGCTCATCACAAAAGCTCTTAGCATCCAAGAAATTTTCGATCGAGCTTGGCAGATATTCGTATGCCTCTTTGTTTTTTGAGATAAAGCCACCAATTTTTGGCAAAATTTTACTTAGGTAAAAATCTCTTAGCGAGGTTATAAGGCCTTTTTTCTGGCGTTTTGTAAATTCAAGTACGACTACGTAGCCATTTAGAGCAAGCACTCTGTTAAACTCCCTAAGCGCTGCCTTTCGCTCGACCACATTTCTAATGCCATAGCTTATGCTTAAAATTTGAGCCTCTCTGCTTGCAAGCGTAGTGTTGTCAGCGTAGGCCTCTATAAATTGAAAATTTGGAAATTTTGTCTTCGCCTCTTTTAGCATACCACTTGAGGGATCGATACCAGTAAGGCTTTTTATCTGCACGCCAAATTCTTTTGAAATTTCACTCCAAAGCCCCATCATATCGCCAGTACCGCAAGCTACATCTACGATATTTATGCTTTTATTTTTAAAAATTTCTAGCATATATCTGCAGGCAAATTTCCTCCAACTCACGTCCACACCAAGACTTAGCACTCTGTTTGCGACGTCATAAGTCGGAGCGATCTGGTTAAACATATCAACGATTTTTTCTTGTTTTTGCATAAATTTGCCCTTTTATATGTAGTAAATTTTTAAATTTCTTGAAATTTTACGAGTTGCTTTTATAAATTTAAGACGCTTTTTTAGTATCTCTTCTCTACTTTTATAAATTTGCTTGTAAATTTTACTCTCGAGCCTCTCTTTGTCTGACATTTCTGGAAGCCTTTTAAGGATGCCAAGCCAGACGTCATAGTCTTGAAGATTACCAAAAATTTCTTGCATCTGCTTTAGCTTCTCTTCATACTTTTTAAGCCCTTCAAAATAAAAAATTTCACATAAAAACTCATATGTATATCTCATCTTTTTAAGCTCTATCCTAAGATCATGAAAGCTCTCATTTGGGCAGTCTTGATTAAGGCTTTTTAGCCTTTTTTGAGCTAAAACTAAGAGCATTCTGAGCTTAAATGAACCAAGGCGCGAAAGGCTTACATCAAAGAGTTTTGACTTATAAAATTCACCCTCATTTAAAAATATCTCCCACTCTTTTAAAAATGCGTAGTTTTCTTCATCGCCAAGGTAGCTTTTTACATTTTCATACTCTAAATCTAGAGCCTTTTGCACAAAATAGATAGGCTCATTTGCGTGCTTTTGCTCGTTTAAAAAGCTCAAAAATACATCCAAATCTCGCTTCTTGTTTGTCGAGTTTGCAAGCATTTTAAAATTCTCACCAAAAAAAAGTGTCACTTTCTCATCAAAAACGCCGTTAAAAATTTTAAGGATCGATCTAACCTTTCTTAAATTTATGCGAAGCTCATGCAAAACTTCTTCATCTTTATCTATCAAATACTGGCTTTTTAGCCTTTTTATTACTTTAAAAATACTAACAAAAAGGACTCTTAGCGCCTCTCCGCTTTTTAGATTTGCAGCAAAATTTGGCAGAATTTCTTTTTCTTTTATGATCTTATAGGCTCTTTTGTAGTCGATTTGTTCATTTTCATTTGCGTGGATGGCAAGAAATTTGTTCTTATATCTTTTGTCACAAGTTACGTCACTTAGGCAAAAATTTTCTAAAAATGGTGGCAGATTGAAAAAGACAGCCTCATTTTCATCGCTAAATTCGATTTCAAATGTACAAAGTCCATTTAGTTCATTTTTAAAAATATCGATATTGCAAGGATTGTTATTTAGTTTAAAAATATATCTATCTTTTAAGATGACGCTACCGATGCGGTTTTTAAGAGCCTTTTTAAACTCCACCTTTTCGCAAAATTCTTCATTTTCTTCTCTGATTAGATCTTTACCGATCTTTACAGTTTTTATAAATTTATCCTCTTCACTTCGAAAGCGGATCTCTTCATTTTGCGTTATCTTGGTATAAAACTGAGAAATTTCAAGATGCTTAAAGACTACTCCAGCTTCTTTTAAAAAATCTAGAATTTGAGAATTTTTGAGTAAAAATTTACGCTCTATCTCCAAACTCACATTTTTCTCCAAAATTTTTTGTTCATTTTAGCAAGTTAGTGCTTAAAACAATGAGAAAAATGCTAAATATAGGCTTATTTTAAAAGTATTTTTACAAGAAGAAAGATGAAATTTATGTTGCTAAATAGCAACATAAATTTTATTTACAGTGTTTACAGCTTTTTACGCTAGCTACGATATTTAGACGTTCTATTATATTTCCAATCTTCTTTTCTAGTGCCTCTTGATATTTGCCAAGCTCAGCATCATCGTAGCTCACGTCCTCGACGCTTCCACAGCTTTCACAGACAACATGAATATGTGGATATTCGTAGATATCGTATCTAGCTTTTTGATTGACGATATTTACTTCGACTACAAGACCTTCGTCTTTTAAAGTATTTAAATTTTTATAAACTGTCGCAAGAGAAACCGATGGACTCTCCTTTAAAATTTCATCATAAAGCTCATCAATCGTTGGATGCGTGTGGCGATCAAGAATTCTTAAAACGCTAAGGCGTTGTGGCGTGACTTTTAGCCCAGATTGCTTTAATAATGATACGTATTGCATAATGCTTTTCCTTGTTTTTATTTTGGCTTATGCTAGCAAAAATAATATTAAACGTTACTTTATTAAATGATATTAATTATTCTCTAGTAAATTTTTGGTGATCTGCTCGGCACTTATACCAAGGTACTTTTCGACCTCAGTAGTTGAACCATGAGGGATAAATTTATCTTCATACTCAAAACTAATGACACTTATATTTGATATTTTGTTTTCTTGTAAAAATGCACTTATTATCTCACCAACGCCACCTTTTTTGGCACTATCACTAAAGATATACCACTTTTTAGTGCGTTTTGCAAGACCTAGTAAAAGCTCGCTATCAAGTGGTTTTGCAAAGACAAGGTCAACTAATACCACATCAAGCTTGTCAGCTAGTAAATTTCTGACCAAATTTGCTCTGCCAACGCCGTTACCATAGCCTAAAAATGCGATATCACTCTTTACATCAGCTAAAATTTCACCCTTGCCAAACTCAAGCGGCTGAGCTTCAAACTCATCTCTTAAGATAAACGCTCCGCGCGGATATCTAAATGCGCTAACACCCTTGTAAGAGTAGGCAAATTCCATAACATTTTTCATACTCTCTTCGCATCTTGGGGCAAAAAGAACCATATTTGGCACAGCGTTTAAAAAGCTTATATCAAACGCACCCTGATGCGTTTCGCCATCTTCGCCCACAATGCCAGCCCTATCCATCGCAAATGTGATGTTTAAATTTAAAATAGAAGCGTCGTGAATGATCTGATCATAGGCTCTTTGCATGAATGTCGAGTATATTGCAACAAATGGTTTAAACCCCTCTTTTGCCATGGCTGACATCGATGTAACTGCATGTTGCTCAGCTATCGCCACGTCCCAAAAACGATCTGGAAATTCTTGTATCAAGGCATCCATACCAGTACCTGTTGGCATCGCAGCCGTCACACCAACGATATCGCTATACTCTCTTGCCATTTTTAAAAGCTGTTCACTAAAGATTGCAGTGGCTGACTTGTTTGACTGTCTTTTTATAAATTCGCCACTTTTTAGATCAAATGGCCCAACTCCGTGCCAATTCTCATAGCACCCCTCAGCAAATTCATATCCTTTGCCCTTTAGCGTCTGTACATGCACTATGACTGGTTTTTTCATATTTTTGGCAGTTTCAAATGTACTAAGAAGCGCTGAAAGGTCATGTCCATCAACTGGGCCTATATACTCGAGTCCAAGCTCTTCGAAAAACATGCCAGGAGTGATGAGTCTAATGCCCTCTTCGATACGTCTAGCCATGTATGCAGCTGAATCTGGCATATAGCTTAGAAATTTCTCAACCCTGCCCTTAAATTTTTGATAAAACTGTCCTGCCATCATCTGGCTTAGGTACTTGCTAAGCGCGCCTATAGGCTTGCTTATACTCATCTCGTTGTCGTTTAGGATGATGACGCAAGGATATTTTCTGTCTCCCAGCTCATTTAGCGCCTCGTACGCCATTCCGCCACTTAGTGAGCCATCACCTATGACAGTTACTGGGATACGATCTTCGTTTTTAAGTTTTATCGCCTTTGCAGCACCAACTGCAAGCGAAATGGATGTCGAGCTATGACCTGCCACAAAGTAGTCAAATTTACTCTCGCTTGGCTTTGTATAGCCACTGATGCCGTTAAATTTTCTAAGCGTATCAAAGCTCTCCCAGCGTCCAGTCAGCAGCTTATGTGCATAGCTTTGGTGGCTCACATCAAAAATAAATGGATCTTTTGTCACATCAAAAATTTTATGCATCGCCACAATGATCTCAACTGCACCGATGTTTGAGCTAAGGTGACCGCCATTTTTGCTAACAGTAGCTAAAATTTTATCCCTGATGTCATGACAAAGTGCGTTTAGTTCATCAACATCTAAACTTTTAACGTCTTTATTCATTATTTACCAGCATTTTTAGTTTTTCTAGCCTTGTTTGCATAGTTGCATCGATATTGCCACCATCACTTATAATAACCACACCGCCTTTGCTTATAGCATCATCAGCGCTTATCTTGACGTGTTCATTCTTGATAAATTGCTCTTTTAGATACTCACTATCTTCAGGATTTACGCGAATTTCTATATTTTTAACATTACTTAGCTCTTTTATAAGAGAGCTTGCTAGATGATGAGCGATCTGATTTGAAGAGGTTGAAATTTCTTTATCGATTACTTCTTTTGCGATTTTTATAGCAGTTTGTCCGAGCTCTTCTTCGATCTTCTTTAAAAACTCATCAAATTTAATATATTGCTCTTCAAGTTTTGCAGCTGAAGTGCTAAATCTAGCCTCTAACTCATTTATCCTTGCTTCATTTGCCGCATTTGCTTGGGCGATACCTTCATTTTTGCCATCCTCTTTTGCACGAGTGATCTCAGCTTCAAGACGCTTTGCAAATTCGCTCTCTTGATTTTCTATTTGCATTTGAAGTTTGATGATGTTGCTGCTTAGCTCATCTGTTTTTTTAAGCAGTTCTTCGACAAAGCTCGACTCACCTGTTTGCTGTATTTGTGGACTTTGAGCCTGAGAAGCAAAGTGGTTTTGTGAGTTTGTCTGCGTTTGGTGGCTAGCTTGAGGAGCAAAATTTTCACCCTTTTGCCCAAAATTTTGCTCGCTTAGCTCTTCACTAAGATTATTTTCTTCTATCAATACAGGAGCACTATCTGTGGCTCGCTCTCCGACTCCAAGTACTTTAAATCTGTAATTTTCTATAAAGTGAGCCGGAGAAGTCTCACTGGTTATTACGCTGCTTTTCATTCTATCATCTCATCTGCTTCGCCGACTTGGAACACACCTTGATCAGCTAGAGTTTGTACCGTCTCTACTATGCGTCTTTGAGCCTCTTCAACATCTTTTACACGCACCGCGCCAAGATATTGCATCTCCTCTTTAAAGGCTTCTGCTGCACGCTGAGACATATTTGATAAAAATTTATCCTTTATGCCATCGCTTGAGCCTTTAAATGCGACCATAAGGTCTTTTTTATCGACATTTTTAAGAATTTCTCTAATCGCAGTTGCGTTAAGGTTGATAATATCTTCAAAGGTAAACATAAGCTCTTTAATCGTTGTTGCAAGCTTATCATCGCTTTGCTCAATACGCTCAATCGTGCTTTTACTAGCTTTTTGCCCAAGTCTATTAAGCACTTCTGCCACAGCTCTTGGACCGCCAACTTCGACTTTATAAGATGTAAGACTTTCGAGTTTACCCTCAAGTACGGTTGAAACACGCTTAATTACCGATGGGCTAATATCACCAAGATTTGCCATTCTAATAACGACTTCGCTTCTTAGCTCATCTGAGAAAAAGCTAAGCGTTTCAGCAGCACTTGTTGAGTCCATGTGAGCTAGTATTAGCGCTATGGTTTGAGGGTGCTCTTTTATGATAAAGTCTGCGAGTTGCTGTGGTTTTATCTTATCAAGATAGCCAAAGCTTTTTGAGTTTTCCATGCTTTTTGCAAGCTTGTCTAAAATTTTCTGAGCTGCCTCTGGACCAAATGTGCGGTACAAAATTTCTTTTGCGTACTCTAAACCGCCACTTCTCATATATTGATTTGACTGCATTAGCGCGTAAAATTCTTCTAGTACGGCACTTGCGACTTGTTTGTCTATGTTTTTTGCGGTTGCGATATAGCCTGAAATTTCAGTGATGACATCAACATCCATGTGAGAAAATATAAGAGCAGTTGCCTCTTCGCCAAGCTGAATCAGCAAAATAGCAATCTTTTCAGGCATCGATAGATCATCATAAATCATTTTTTGCTTGTCATTTAGCTTTATTGACATCAAATTTCCTTACGCATATTAAAGTCGCTGTCATTTTTTACCATATCTTGAAGCAGCATTGCTATCTCTTCATTTCTTTCTGTGATGACCGCTCTCATTTTCTCAAGTAAAACATCGTATTTTAGTTCATCTTCATTAAACTCGCCACTAAGTCCTAGTTGCTCTTCGACCTTTTTGCGAGCAGCTTTAAATTTCTCAAGCGTATCTTCGGCATCTACCTCAATATCTTCAAGACCATCTTGAACTTGCTCCTCTTCTTCTTTTGTCTCTTCAAGCATCTTTTGCATAAATGGCACAATGACTTTTTTGTAGAAAATATAAAGCAACAATGCTGCAAAAATATATTTTAACAGCGGCATAAATGGCACTACATAGTTATTCACAAAGCCATCCATCTTTTCGCTAGTGCTTATATCTTTGCCAGTTTTAAACTCAAAGTTATCTAAGCTTACTTCATCGCCTCTATTTTGGTTATAGCCGATTGATTGTTTGATTAAATTTGTGATTGATTCTCTTTGCTCTTTAGAAAGTGGAGTAAATTCTATCTCACCAGTTGGCTTGCCGTTGCTATCTTTTTTACTTTGATAGAGTCCGTCTATAACGACGGCTGCACTCACTCTATTTATGCTAGCAAATTGCCCTTTGATGCTTGTTACTTTCTTTGAAATTTCGTAGTTTGTCTGCTGTGAGCTTTTGTTGTACTGCTCTTTTAAAGTGCTATCATCAAGGCCTTGAACAGGGCCAATGTTGCTAACCGCACCTGGTACGCCGCCCACTTCATTTGGAGCTGAGCCTTGGCGTTTTTCCTCGATATTACTTTCACTTCTAACGACGTTATTTGGGTCATAAACTTCACTTTTTGTATCTTTTTTGTCAAAGTCAAAGTCGATATTTACCTTTGCTACTACTTTGTCAGCTCCACCCACGATAGGAGCTAACACATTTACGATCTTTTGCTCGTAATTATTTTCAAACTCACGTTTATAGCGTATCTGTTGAGCTATAGCGTCACTATCAAACTCACCATCTTCATCGCCAAGTGCGACTCCGTCTTGATTTACTATTTTTACATTTTCCGTGCTTAAGTTTGTAACAGAGGCAGCGACAAGGTTTTTAATACCAAAAATTTGCTTCGCATTTAGACTAACGCCTGGCTTTAACTCAACGACAATAGAAGCAGTTGGGAGTGCTTGTCTTTCAGTAAAAACGCTCTCTTTAGGAATAGCGATACGAACAGTCGCTTTTTGGATAGAAGAAAGACTCTCGATCGTTCTAGCTAGCTCGCCCTCAAGCGCTCTTTGAAATTTTACTCTCTGCTCGGCATCAGTCGCACCAAATTCTTGCTTATCAAAAATTTCAAAACCGATTTTGCTCTCTTTTGGTATTCCAAGCGTTGCAACAGCGATACGCTCTTTATAGACATCACTCGTTGGCACAAGAATAGTGCCTTCGTTAGCTAATTTATATTTAATGCCATCTTTGTTTAGCTGATCAAGTATTAAGGCGGAATCATTTGGGCTAATGTTTTCAAAAAGGACGCTGTAGCCTGCAAAATTTTCATTTTTGCTTTTATAAAGTGTTAAAAATACCAAAAATGCCACGACCAAGACGATCGAGCTAGCTGCAACGATTTTTTGCTTCAATGAAAGCTTTTGATAAATTTGACTTATTTGATGAAGTAATGCCTTAAAATCCATATCCCTACTTTAAAATTTGCTTTAACTCTTCAAAAACCCTATCGTTTTGCCATGCCTGACCTATGGTGATTCTCACCGCATTTAAGGCGTAGCTTTTTAAATCTCGTAAAATTATACCTTTTTTTAGCATCTTTTCGCATATCTGGCTTGATTTTGGCTCGTTAAATTTAAAAGTTATGAAATTTGTATAGCTTGGGATAAACTCAATGCCATTTTGCTCTGCAAATTCCTCATATCTCTTCATCTGCTCGAAGTTATTTTGCATGGTTTGCTGCACAAACTCATCATCACCAAGTGCCACGATCGCAGCTCTTAGGCTTGGAGTTGTGATATTAAATGGGGCTCTTAGTTTTGAGAGAGTGCCTATGATCTCTTCATTTGCCACGCCGTATCCCACGCGCATACCACCAAGTGCATAAGCCTTTGAAAATGTTCCAAGATATATGGCATTTTTAAATTTTACCACCTCGCTTGGCTTTATCTCTTTTTTACTATCTTTAAATTTAGCAAATTCGTTGTAAGCACAATCAAGCACCACAAGCGTGTTTTCATCAATGTTTTTTATAAATTTATAGACCTCATCGGCATCGATGCACTCGCCCAAAGGATTGTTTGGCAAGCAAAGAAAGATGACAGAAATTTCATCTTTATGTGCATTATAAATTTCTAAAAACTCGCTCAAATTATGCTCTACGCTCTTTGTGCGGTAAATTTTAGCTCCAGTTTGCTTTGCATAAATTTCATACATCGCAAATGTCACGCCAGCCATCAAAACGCCACTTTGCTTATTCGCCTTTGCGTGAAGTGCGTATTCTATGATCTGGTCACTTCCAGAGCCAATGATTAAATTTTTGCTAGTTACGCCAAATTTCTTAGCCAGCCCTTCTTTTAGCTCAAAGTAGCTATCGTCTGGATAGAGATGCGCTTTTTTAGCAACCTCTTTTAGTGCCTCTTCTACGCGTTTGCTCGTGCCAAAAGGATTTTCATTGCTCGCTAGCTTTATCACATCTTTTGCATCGATGCCAAACTCTCTAACTACAAGCTCAATCGGCTTTCCAGCCTCGTAATTTACTAGATCATCTAAAAAATCATTAAACTTCATTACTCTTCTCCGTTTAAATAACTCCCTAACCAGCTTATCTCAGCACCGCTCTCTTTTGCGAGTTCAAAGGCATTTTGTACCTTCTCATCGTCGATATGCCCTTCAAAATCAAGATAAAACATTGACTTAAATTCGCGCTGTTTTATAGGGCGTGACTCAAGTTTTGTGATATTAATATTTTCATTTTTAAAGATAGAAAGCAGATCAGCAAGGCGTCCTGGACTATGATCAGTCTTTGCAAGGATCGAAGTTTTCGAGTTTTCAACTCTTGCGTTTTTAAAATCGCTTAAAATCAAAAATCTCGTTCTATTTGCCATATTGTCTTCAATCGTCTCATAAACGATCGGTACGTTATAAATTTTTGCTGCAATCTTTGAGCAAATGGCAGCTGAATTTCTATCCATCGATGCCATATATGCAGCTGCTGCGGTTGATTTTGCTGGAACAAATTCAATTTCATTTAGCATATGATCTTCTAAAAATTTACGACATTGATTATACCCTTGCGGATGTGAATAAATTCGCTTTATCTCTTTTAAATTTTCATTTATGCTAACAAAGCTATGGTGGATATCCACATAAAGTTCAGCAACTATTTTTATACCACTAAATTTACTCAAACAATCAAGCGTAGCGCCAACAGCGCCTTCGGTATTATTTTCAATAGGCACAACGCCGTATTTTGCCTCTTTTTGAGCTAGCTTTGTAAAAACCGCCTCAATGGTCGCAAGTGGCAAATATGAACTCATCGCACCAAATCTACTCTGAGCCGCCTGATGCGTGTAAGTGCCTTCAGGCCCTAGATATACGATCTTTTGAGGCATTTCTAAATTTCTACTTACAGCAAAAATTTCAAGATAAATGGCTTCGATAGCAGCTTTATTTAAGGCTTTGTCTTTGCTAAGACTAGTTAAGCGGTTTATGATAGCTCGCTCGCGCTCAGGACGATATATAGGCGTCCCACTAGTTTGTTTTAGCTTGCCGATTTGCTCAACTAAAATCATCCTTTCATTTAGTTTATTTAAGATGAGATCATCGATCGCATCGATCTCTTTTCTAAGCTCATTTAGCTCTTGCATCAGCGCTCTCCAAAAATTCTCTCTCAAGTGCCACGACATCTTCAAAGCTCTCACGTCTTCTTATAAGTCTGTCTTTGCCATCAAGCACGCAAACTTCAGCGGCTCTGTTTCTTGTGTTGTAGTTTGAGCTCATGCTAAAACCATAAGCTCCAGCACCTTTTACAACGATAATATCGCCACTATCACACTCTGGCAACTCTATATCTTTTGCTAAAAAATCGCCACTTTCACAAACTGGACCAACCACATCGCAAACACCTAAATTTTTATCCTTGCCACAAACAAAAATTTCATGATGAGCACCATAAAGGCTTGGTCTAATAAGATCATTCATCGCGCCATCAGTGATGACAAATCTCTTTTTGCCGTTAAATTTTTCATATAAAACGCTTGCAACAAAGTAGCCAGCATTACCTACGATAAAGCGTCCTGGCTCGCATACGATAGTCACGTCTTGGCCTTTTAGTGCAGCTAAAATTCCTTGAGCATAGTCGTATAAATTTATCTCTTTTTCATCGTTATAAATGATGCCAAGTCCGCCGCCAACGTCAAAAAATTTGATATCAATCTCAAGCGCTCTTAGCTCTCTTAAAAGCTCACTAACGATATTTGCAGCATCGATTATCGGGCTAAGTGATGTTAGCTGAGAACCGATGTGAAAATGTATGCCAGTTGGCTCAAGAGAGTCTGAAGCTTTAGCGTGGATGTACATTCTTTTGGCTATTTCAGCATCAACGCCAAATTTATTTTCATTTAGCCCTGTCGAGATATATGGGTGAGTTTTTGCATCAACACCTGGATTTACTCTAATGCTAATTCTTGCCTTTAAGTTTAGCCCTTTTGCGATCTCCTCAAGCCTTAAAAGTTCAGCAAAACTCTCAACATTTATGAGTAAAATTTCATTTTTTAAAGCCTCTTTTAACTCTTCATCGCTCTTGCCAACACCGCTAAAAATGATCTGATATCTCTTTGCGCCTGCTAAAAGTGCTCTTTTTACTTCGCCAATGCTAACACAATCAAATCCAGCTCCAAGGTCGGCTAGAAATTTTAAAACACTTAGATTTGAGTTTGCTTTCACCGCATAACAAATGAGAGATTTTCTAGCAAAAAATGCATTCTTTAGTGCTTCATAGCGGTTTTTTATGTGGTTAAAATCATAAATGTAAAGTGGGGTTTTGTATCTACGTGCAAGCTCTTTAAAATCCATAAAATAGCCTTTATTAAAATGGCTTGATTTTACAAAAAGCTTGCCAAAATTTGGCTTAACGATGCGATTTTATGAGATAAATGGCGTATGCAAAAAGTAAAATGACCGGTAAAACTATACCAATCTCTGGCAAGATTACAGAAGTTTGTGCAAATTTTGCAAGAATAAAGAGAAGCCCCCAAACGACAAGAGTTATCACAACAAAGATAAAAGTCGAAAGTGCAAGATTAAAAAATCTACCAGTTACAGGCAAATGATAGTAAAAAATGAGTAACAAAAATGGTGCAAAAAATGGTGCAATAGCAAGGTTGTAAAAAGCTGTTTTTGCGCTATCAAGGCCGATACCTTCATTCTTAAATGTCTTTATAAAATTTATCGCATCTGGGATATTAAATTTTGAGTTTTCAACACTAGCAGCGCTTTCAATACTCTTTGGCTTAAAGCCTTTTAATGCATCTAAGCTCTCGCTTTGTATTTTATTAAAACCAGCCTCACCAAGCTCTAAAATTTGAGGCAAAAGAGTTTGATTAACATCTTTTAAAATCCACTCATTGTCTTTAAAATTAGCGTGATTTGCAAATGTAGTTGAGAGTAAATTTGTGCCATTTATCTCAAAAATTCTAACATCATTTGCTATTTGATTCACAGAATTTAGCTCTTTTATGTAGATAAATTTGCCTTCAAATTTTAAAAATGAATCATTTGTGCTTTTTGAGAAGGCCGTATTTTTAGCGATACTTTTTTGATAGTCGTGCGCATAGGCAAATGGAGTAAAATTTAAGCCAACATAAAAAATAGTTACAAAAAGTGCAATAAAAAATGGTGGAAAAATTAAGCTATTTTTACTAATGCCAAGCGCATAAAAACTGATTAGCTCATTTGATCTGACCATATTTACATGTAAAATAATGAGTGAAAAAATGAGCGAAAGTGGCAAAACGTAGCCAATAGCACTAAGCGATGTAAGCCCAATATAAAGGAGCTGAAGGTTTGCAGATGGCGGCAGATCTTTTAAATTTGTAAGTAGGTCAATACCAACATAAAATAGTTCAAGTGCTAAAAATACGATAAGAAAAGATTTTATATAGACCCAGCCAACGTATCTGGCATATAGTTTCATTTGATAAGACCTTTTTTTACCGTAAATTTTTGTGAAATTTCGTTGATGTCGCTCTTTAGCAGCTCGCAAACCGCATTTTTTGTATAGGCTAAAATTTCATCTAAAGCCTTTTTCTCCTCGTCACTAAACTCGCCAAGGACGAAATTTTTAGCATCGCCATCATGTCCGATACCAACGCGCACCCTTTCGTAGTCGTTACCGATTAATCCATCGATTGATTTTATGCCGTTATGCCCGCCGCTACTACCGCCTTTTTTAAATTTAACTGCACCAAAACCAAGATCAAGATCATCGTGTATTACGATTATTCTATCTGGTTTATAAAAGTCTTTTACCGCTTTTACACTTTGTCCTGAGAGGTTCATAAAAGTTGTTGGTTTTAGCAAGATAATGTCATTGAATTTAAAAGCTTCGCCTTGGAATTTGGCTGAGCTAACATCTTTGTAATTTGAGTCTTTTAGGAGATCTATAAGCATAAAGCCTATATTATGTCTAGTTTTTTCATATTTGGAGCCAGGATTTCCCAGCCCCGCTATTAGTGTCACAAAAGCCCTTTTTATTTAGCTTTAATAACTCCAAGTACCGCAACACGGTCAGCGTCTACAATGGTAACGCCTTTAGGAGCTGTGATATCACGAACCAAAATAGTATCGTCGATGTCAAGTTTGCTTACATCAACGTCAAATGAATTTGGTAAATTTTCAGCTGTGCATTTTACGCAAAGACGTCTTTTTGATTGGATCAAAACGCCCTTATTTTTAAGACCGATAGGTGTTCCAACTGGCTTAACTGGAATCATATATTTTGATAAAACGCCTGGAAGTGCTACTTTTAGATCTACGTGTTTAAGATCACTTGTAACAACATCTCTTTGGTAATCAACAATAACGACATTATAAACTTTTCCGCCTACTTTTACATCAAAAGCAAGGCTCTCTTTTTTGCGTGCTTCTTTAATAAAGTCATTTACTTTAAAAGCAGCTGCAACATTCTCTAATCCCTTGCCATAAATGTTGGCGATTAGATAACCATCTCTTCTCAAAGCCTTTGCAGACTTCTTACCGATACTCTCTCTAACGATACCCTCTAACATCGTTTTCCTTTCATAAAAAAATAGGTGCTGATTTTATCTAATGCTTTATAAATTTTAAATAAAGCTTGTTTAAGAATGATCACTTTTGCTGTTTATGTATTAGCTTGGGCTTCTTTGTCTAAAGTGATTTCATAATATCATCAAATGCTGATACAAACTGCTTTAAACCGTCGCTTAATAAATCTTTATAAACGACATTTATATCTATCTCATTATTTTTTATAATCTGGAAAAAGCTTGAGATATTTTCTTTACTAGGCACATTTTTTGCCTCTGCTTTTTCTTTTATAAATTCTTTTATCGTCTCTATTGGTGCTGTATTTATAGAATTTTTATACATTAGCTCTCTAACGTAATAATCCCCTCTTAAACCACCACCTTTTACACCTGTACTTGCAAAAAGTGTTCTTACATTTTCTAGTCCAAAATCTTCAATCAGGTGGTATATATTCGCAGCATTCATTATGCCGATTTGTCCCGTTGGCAAGCTCTTTGCAGCCATAACCTCATCAAGCTTTCTATCAAATCTACTTACAAAAACACTTATCACACCTTTTGGCATAGTAGTATCTATAAAGCGACTTGCATAAGCTTTACTGCCTTCTTTAAAAGCTTCAAGGCAGTTTTTAGCCTGATCTAGTGAAAATATAAGTGTAGCATTTACGCTAATTCCCCTTGCCATAAGCGCGCTCATCGCCTCATAACCATCTTTTGTAGCTGGAATTTTTATCATAACATTTGGCATTGATATTAGATTATGAAGCCTGATACCTTCTTCTATCGTTGCAGCTGTATCGTCGCTTAAATTTGGATCAACCTCAATGCTTACAAAGCCATCATCGCCGTTTGCATAATTTCTTAACATTTTACATGCGGCGGTTTTTATATCTTGAGTAGCTAAAATTTCATAAAGATCTTTTGGATGGCGTTTATTGCTAGTTTCTATGATCTTTTTATAAGCAGGTGAAGCAAACGCTGTTTTAAAAATAGCTGGGTTGCTTGTAGCACCGTTTATAATATTATTTTCCAATAAAGAGTTAAATTCGCTTTGTAAAAAATTTCTCTCTATAAAATCACACCAAAGAGAGAATTTAGCTTCGTTGTCATACATTCATTTCTACCTTATAAATTTTAAAATTTCACGCAAGTCTTTAACATCAACACAATGTGTTGCTTCTTTTTTTAAGATATCTTTTGCACAAAATGCAATGCTAAGGTCGCACTTTCTAAACATCGATATGTCATTGGCCCCGTCCCCAACACACATTATCTCGTCCTTGCCTAAATTTAATAGTCCACACAAGCGGTCGATCATATCTCCCTTTGAACTACTAAACATCATTTCTCCGCCAACTTCACCACTTAAAATTCCATCTTTATGATGCAAGATATTTGCAAAATTTGCATCAAAATTAAGTTTTTTTTGCATTACATCGGTTGCATTGTGAAATCCACCGCTAAAAACCACGACTTTGATACCTTTTTGCTTTAAAGCTTCTATTAGCTCGCCAGCTCCTGGCATTATGGGTAAATTTTTGCAAATTTCATTTACTTTTAAAAGCGGCAATCCTTTTAAAATTTTTACTCTTTTTGTAAGACTTTCAAAAAAATCAAGCTCACCGTTCATCGAACGCTTAGTTATATTAGCTACTTCTTCACTAACATTATTAGCGGCGGCGAGAATATCTATCGTCTCGCCGTCCATTATTGTAGAGTCAAAATCAAAAACACAAAGTTTTATCAAGCTATACCCTAAAAATCACGTTTCAAAAGACTTTCGACCTTTAAGATCGTAAGGATATTTTGGTCGCGCTTTCCGATACCATAAATCATGCCTTTGTCTTTTACTAAAGTCTCTGGTGGCGGATCGATCCTATTACGGTCTATTCTGATGGCCTCCGTCAAGCGGTCTATCACAAAGCCAGCGATATTATCCGCATCTTTCATAACGATATATCTTGTGCTTGGGCTTTGTTTTGTGACATTTAGTGAAAAACGCTTACGCAAATCAATAAGCGGAATAACATTTCCACGTAGGTTAAACACGCCAAGAACGTAATCAGGTACACTAGGAACACGTGTATATTCAATAGGTTTGATTATCTCTTGGATATTTAAAATAGGTATTGCGTACTCTTCCTCGCCGACAACAAATCCTACTAGCTGAACTATATCCTCATTATTTTTTAACTCAGGACCATTCATTTGCTGTTTTTGTTTACTTAAAACTTGATTTAGTTTATTGTTCATCCCTTACCCCTAAGCTAATTTTATATTCTTTCTAACGACATTTTCTAAGTACTCGGCTGAATATGGTTTTGTAATATACTCAGTCATTCCAACTTCTACGCCACGTAATCTATCTGTTTTTGAAGTCCTTGATGTAACAGCAATAAGTGGTAAATTTCTGTACTTAGAGTATTTTCTAATTTCGCCAGCCAGTGTATATCCATCCATTCTTGGCATCTCAATATCTATCAAAATCGCATCAAAGGAGTGCTCTCCGGATTTTACGATATTTAATGCCTCAACACCGTTTGTGGCTTCTATTATTGTTACCCCAGTTGGTTCAAGCGCTTTTTGCATGATAGTTCTATCCATTTTTGAGTCATCGACTATTAAGACTTTATAATCGCTTGGTTTTTCCTTTGCTTTTGTGCTATCTTCTATTTCGGCTCTAATATCTACCTTGATATCTTTTGCCATCTCCATCATAGCACCAACGTCGATAATCAATGTCACACGACCATCACCTCTAATAGTAGCACCAGCAATACCTGGGATATTTTGTAAATAATCGCCCATTGATTTAATAACAATCTCTTCTTGCCCAACCAAAGTATCAACAATAATGCCTAGTTTTGCTTCAGCAACACCGATTATTACAACATAAGTTTGATCTCCACCATCAAATGCCTTTTCAACACCAAACACATCAGAGAGTCTAACAAGAGACAAGACTTCATCTCTTAGCCTTAGTACATTTTTGCCATCGATCGTGTAGATATCATCGATCGGTACACGAACAGTTTCAAGAACACTAGCAAGTGGAATAGCATAAAATTCTTCTTGCGTTCCAACTAGTAGTGACTGAATAATCGCAAGTGTGAGTGGAATTTTAAGCTTCATAACCGTGCCTTTTCCAACTTCACTTTCAATATCAATGATACCGTTTAGTTTTTCGATATTTGTCTTAACGACGTCCATACCAACACCACGACCAGATACATTTGTAACCTTTGCCGCAGTTGAAAATCCTGGTCTAAAGATAAGACCAAATGCCTCTTTTTCACTCATCGCATCAGCTTCGCGCTCAGTGATGATGCCTTTTTCTATAGATTTAGATTTAAGCATGTCAGCATCTAGACCCTTACCATCATCAACTATCTCAACTACGATGTGATTGCCTTCATTGTAGGCTTTTAGCTGAACAAGGCCTTTTTCAGGCTTGCCTGCTGCCTTTCTTGTCTCAGGATCCTCGATACCATGATCGCATGAATTTCTGATGATGTGAACTAGTGGATCGCCGATCTCTTCTACGATTGACTTATCAAGCTCAGTCTCTTCACCTGAAATTTCAAGATCGATTTGCTTGCCAAGATCGCGGCTAAGATCGCGTATCATACGTGGGAATTTATTAAAGACTTTTGCTATTGGAAGCATTCTTGTCTTCATAACGGCAAGCTGAATATCGGTCGTAACTAGACTTAGGCTTGAGACTACTTGATTTAACTCTTCAAGGAATTTCTCACCCTCATATCTCTCTTCCACGTCATCATAAATTTTTAATAAGCGGTTTTTACCAAGAACAAGCTCACCGATTAGATTCATCAAATGATCAAGTCTTTTTACTTCAACGCGTATAGTTTGTTCCTGCGCTACTGCACCGCTGCTTGCTGCTGGGACCTTTTTATCTCCGTCTTTTTCTTTACTCTCTGCTTTTGCAGCTGGAGCTGAAGTACTACTTGCAGCTGGAGCTATCTCGCTAGGAGATTTTGGAGCTATGCCTTTTGAAGCACGCCTTGCTTGATCCTCAGCCTTTCTAACTTTTAAGAGTCTTTCTATCTCTGCTTCGACTTCAGAGTCGCTTAGCTTTGAAAGCTCAGCATCACTTATCTCTGGTGCTTCTTCGGTAGGCGCGGCTGGCTCTGGCTCTGGTGTTGGCTCAGCTACCGGTGTGGCAGGAGCTTCAGGAGCTGCTGCTGGAGCTTCGCCTTCAGAAATTTGAGTAAGTCTTGCGCAAATGTTTTTAATATCAATGCCAGCAGCTGTATCATTTCCATGATCTCTAATGCTGCTTAACAAGCCTTTCATCATGTCAACTGACTCAAGAACTACGTCCATAATGTCTGGAGTGATCTTTAACTCGCCTTTTCTAGCTTTATTTAAAACATCCTCCATATGGTGAGTAAGCTCTGTTAAAACGTCAAAATTTAAAAAGCTTGAACTACCTTTTACTGTGTGAGCAACGCGGAAAATTCTATTTAATAATTCCAAATCTTCAGGGTTTGACTCAAGTTCAACAAGGTCGTGATCTATCTGCTCAATAAGTTCGAAAGCCTCTATTAAAAAGTCTTCCATTATTTCTTTCATATCATCCATGTTTCACCTCATTTTGCAGATTTAGAATGTGCTTCAATAACCTTTAGCACTTCTTGATAAAATATGCTTGCATCAAATTTTGTAAGATACGCCGCACCACCAGCTTCTTTGCTCTTGATTTCACTAAAATCATTACTCAATGAGGAGTTAAATACTATTGGAACTTCTTTAAATCTTTCATCATTTTTAAGAGTTGAAGCAAAGCGGTATCCATCCATCTGTGGCATTTCGATATCACTTAAGATAACTCTAAGCTCTCTTGATAAGTTATCTCCGTATCTTTGATAAAGCTCTTCCATTCTCTCCAAGCCCTCAACGCCATTTTTAGCCTCAACTACGCTGAGTCCCATCTTTTCAAGTGCATCTTTTACTAGTTTTCTAGCAGTTGAGCTATCATCTAAAACTAAAGCAGCACCTTTTAATTTTTGATCGTCCGTTACATCAAATTCGATCTTTGGTGAGTAAATTCCAAGCTCTTCTACTATGCTTTCAAGATCAAGAATAAGCAAAACTTCATCATTTTCTATTCTTGTCACGCCTGTTATTTTGCCTTTGTCTAAAGCGCCAGAACCTGAAGCAAAATTTGCAGGCTCGATATCTTTCCAGCTTATGCGTCTGATCCTTTTTGCCTCATGGACGATAAAACCGATCAAAATACCGCTAAACTCAGCAATAATAACACGTGGCTTTATAACTACGCCTTCAGTTGGCTCGATAATATTCATCCATCTTGCCAAATTTATAACAGGGATCACCACGCCCCTTAAATCAAAAATTCCCTCGATATACTCAGGAACGCCTGGAAGCTCTGTAAGATTTGGCATCTTAATGATCTCCCGCACCTTTGCGACATTGACTCCGTATATTCCTTCATATACTTTGTTTTCGGTCTTTTTAAAGATACGAAAATCAACAAGTTCCATCTCGTTTGAGTCCGTTTTTAGTACGTTATCTCCAAACATCAATGTCCTTTCAAACTCATTTTGAGCAAATTTAACTTTTGCTGGGCGTATTCTACAACAAAATAACTTTGCTCACATGCAAAATAAGGTAAATTTATATAAAACTTATCATAAATGTTAAATTGCTCGCCTTGATGATAGTGTCCTTCTATCACGATATTAGCCTCGTATCCCTGCAAATGCTTGCCCATTAACTCCTTGAAATTAGGAATTTTATAGTCTAAATTTTTCTTGGTAAGCCTAGCTAGTATCGCTTTTGATATTTTAAAATTTAAAAATTTATCCAAAGCATTCATAAATTTTAAAAACCATTTTACGCGCAAAAATCTAAGTGCATATTTATCTACAAAAGGTAAGAATATATCACCATGTGCGATCTGAACGTGCTCTTCATTGATCGTCTTAAAATTTGCTGGCTGATCGTAAATATCATAAACCCTAATGCTTTTATAACGCAGCATCTCGTGCCCATCCCAAATTTCTCTTGTTTTATTAAATAAATTTGAAAGTCTAAAATCGTGGTTGCCCTCGAAGTAAAAAATTTCTACCTTTTGTGAAATTTTATTGATAAGTCTTAAGTGCTCAGTGTAAAATTCTATTGTGTATTCGCCCTCGCCCGTTAGAAAGTCAAACATATCGCCAAGCAAGAAAATCTGTGGCGGCTCTTTGATCTCCCCGCTATCAACAGCTCTTAAAAATTTTAAAAAGCCATTTCGGTTTACGTTTTCATGCGCATCAGCTATAAAGATTGCACCTTCTTTTATAACAGGGACATATAGATATTCGCTCAAATTTTGCCTTAATTAAAAATTAGCAGAGCCAAAAAGCAGTTTCTGACTCTTTGTCTCATCTTTTTAGTCAAATTTTATAGGCTTATAGCAAATTTTTACAATCTCAACATCGCTTCTGCCTTTTGGTAAATTTAGCACTACCTCATCGCCCTCAGCCTTACCCAAAAGCTGCTTTGCAAGTGGCGAATTTATCGAGATATAGCCTTTGTCGATGTCACTTTCACTAATGCCAACTATCGTATATGTATGCTCTATTTCGGTTTCCTCGTCCATTATCGTAACACTTGAGCCAAATCTAACTCTATCGTGCTCATAGCTACTTGGATCGATCACTTCAGCATTTGCAAGAAGCGCGCTTAGCTCTGCTATCCTAGCATCTATGAAAGCTTGCTTTTCTTTTGCAGCGTGATACTCAGCATTTTCTTTTAGATCGCCATGGCTTCTTGCGATATCTATCTCAGTTACGATTTGAGGGCGTTGCACCAGCCTTAGATCCTTTAGCTCAGCTTCTATCTTCTCGTATCCATGCATTGTCATTGGTTCACTCATTTTTTACTCCATATTTTTTAAAATTTTTACTACATTTTTACTGCTGCCATGCGACAAATACTCTCTCAATTCGTCACAGCCTTTTAAAAATTTCTGCCTATCGCAGCTCTCATAAGCTCTTAGCAAATTTTCAGCCGTTGCAAACTCTTGGATAAACTCCTCATGAAGCGGCTCTTTGCCCATGAAATCAAACATTATATTTGCAAGTCCAGCGTGCTTGATCTTTACAAATTTTCTAGCTATAAAAATATCTATTGCTTTTGCCTTATATGCTAGCACAAATGGCGTACCAATGAGCGCTGCTTCAAGAGTAGCCGTACCTGAGCAAACAAAGGCAAAGTCGCTCTCATACAAGGCTTCAGGCGTATTTGAGACGATATCAAAATCACTCACATCGCCATAAATTTCGCCCACTTTATCAAGCAAAAATGGTGGCACGACAAGTAACCTTTTTGCCTCAATATTCTCAGCAAGCTCTCTATAAACTGGCATCAGTCTTGAAATCTCTGACCTTCTTGATCCTGGCAAAAACGCCACTTTGCCACTGCTACTTAGGCTAGTTTTTTTAAGCTTTATCTCATCCATCAAAGGATGTCCCACGTAGGTCGAGCGACTATAAAATTTCGCATCAAATGGTAGGATCGAAGCTAGGTTGTCACAATACCTCTCAACCGCGCTCACTCTTTTTGGCTTCCACGCCCAAACTTGAGGCAAGATGTAGTATGTCACGGCCGTCTTTGCACCAGACTCTTTGATCGCTTTTGCAAGCGGCAGATTAAAAGCTGGACTGTCTATTAAAAGCACGGCATCAGCCTCTTTTGCCATCTGGCTCATCACTTTTATCGCCTTTTTTGCTTTAAAAATGAGTGGCAAAACCTCGACAAAGCCCATCGCTGAAAACTCGCTACTTTTCATATATGGCGTGCCAAGCTCTTCGCTAAAAATTCCCATAAGCTCAAATTCGCCCTCGAAATTTTTCAAAATTTCTTTTAAATGCAAATTTGCCGATGGCTCAAGAGCGGAGACTAAAATTTTCATTTACACACTTTCATCAGGTCTTTTTTTGGGGGCATTATACGCAAAAATTCTTTAAAATTTTAAGAAAGCTGTGATAAAATCCAACCCTCTAAAGGATAAAATTTGAAAGAAATTTTGATAACAAATGACGATGGATTTGAGGCGGCTGGTTTGCTTGCTTTAAAAGAAGCTTTAAGCGAGCTAGGTGGCGTAAATGTCACGATCGTAGCTCCAAGCTCAGAAAAGTCAGCCTGCGCTCACTCGCTAACTCTCACAAGGCCACTTAGATTTATAAAACTTGATGATAACTTTTTTAAACTCGATGATGCAACGCCAAGTGACTGCGTCTATCTCGCACTTCACGCACTTTATAACAAAAAGCCAGACCTTGTAATAAGTGGCATAAACCACGGAGCAAATTTAGGCGAAGATATCACCTACTCTGGCACGTGCGGAGCGGCGATGGAGGGGGTTTTGCAAGGCATTAGAAGTATCGCCTTTTCACAGTTTTATGCAAATAACTCACTAAATGAACTTGGCTTTGAGCTAGCAAAAGAGGTGGTGAAATTTATCGTACCAAAGGTGCTAGAGGGTGAAATTTCGCTAAATCAAAGAGAATTCCTAAATATAAATATTCCGGCTGTAACAAGCAAAAATTTCAAAGGCTACTCCGTCGTCCCAGCTGGCAAACGCACCTATGCAACGCATGCCACGCTTAATCGCAACCCAAGAGGCATCGAGTACTACTGGCTTGGAAATGCCGCACTTGAATACGAAAAAGGCAAGCCAAGCGACATCAGCAAGGTAAATGAGGGCTTTGCCACGATAACGCCCATAAAACTAAATATGACTTCATATGAGAGTCTGGAGAGTCTAAAGGGGAAATTTGATGCAAAATGATAGATTTACAAGGATAAGATGGCTCTTTGGCGAGGATGGTTTTAGCAGGCTTCAAAGCGCAAAAGTGCTAGTTTGTGGAGCTGGTGGTGTGGGCGGAATGTGTGTGGATGCGCTTGCTAGAAGCGGGGTTGGGAGCATCACTCTAATCGATAAAGACATATTTGACATAACAAACCAAAACCGCCAAATTTATAGCGAAAACGTGGGCGGTGTAAAGGTGGAGGAATTTGCCAAAATTTATCCTTACATCACGCCTATTCAGGCACTGATTACACCAGAATTTATTGCTGGTTTTGACTTTAGTAAATTTGACGTGGTGATCGATGCAATCGATGATATCACTGCTAAGATTGCCCTTGCAAATGCGGTAGATCCTAGCAAATTTATAGCCTCGATGGGTGGGGCAAAAAGGGTTGATCCAACTAAGATAAAGGTGGCTGGCGTGTGGAAAACCTCGGTCGATCCGCTAGCTAGAAAATATAGATATGAGCTCAAAAAATCAGGCTTTAGCGGTAAATTTGATGTGGTTTTTTCAACAGAAGAGCCACGTTGCAAGCCGCTTGGAAGCTTCATGGGCGTGACTGCTTGCTTTGGGCTAAATTTAGCCTCGTTAGCTGTTAAAAAGATAGTTGGGTAGTAAGTCAAAAATTTACTCTCCAAGCAAAATTTCAAATTAGAGCTGGTATTTTTGGATATAAATTTAGTAGTCTGTTAAGGTGAGTGTGTAATATTTTGAAATTCACAAAATGGCTTGATTAAATTCGCAATTTTTTATTCAAAAGGTAGGCAAGAGGACTTAATTTTACTTCTCAGGCTCGCAACTGCGTGGCAGACACGAAGTCCATCCCCTTATCTCCCTTTTTAATCCTCCAAATCCCTCGCACATTCAAGGGGCATACACTAGTGCTTTACACTGCATGCGGTCTAAACCCTATCAAATTTTAAAAATTTATGAGCGAGCATATCACACTTCTAAATTTAGTGGTGAATGTTTATGAGTCCTAAAATTAGTAAGTTGCTAAGGTGAGTGAGTAATATTTTAAAATTTGTAAAGATGGTAAAAATTCTATTTTTTTAAAATAAAGACTTTGAATTTTAAAAATTTATATAGTTTTTGGATTAAATTTAAAGTAGCCAGCTGCAATTTTAACAGCCGGCTAAAATTTTAGTTTTTGTGTATGCGAATGTAGCTATTTAGCGCGCCAACATAGGCTTTTGCGCTTGCAATCATAGTATCTATGTCAAGTCCATGGCCTATTACAGCCGTTTTACCCTCAAACTCGACCTTTACATCAACCTTTGCAAGTGCATCCTTGCCTTGAGAAACAGACGCCACTTTATAGTCTTTTAGCGTGCCGCTAATGCCACTAATACGATCAACCACCTTAAATATCGCATCAGCAGTACCATTTCCTAGAGCTGAGTCGCTAATAATCTCATCATTGTGTTTTATACTAATTGAAGCACTCGCAAGGCTTCCGCCGCTACTTTGAAGAAGAGCCGTGATCTCATAAGCTTGTGGAATTTTTGTAATCTCTTCAGCTACAAGAGCCCTAATATCGTCATCAAATATCTCTTTTTTCTTATCAGCTAGCTCTTTAAATTTTTCAAATGCCTTATTAAGAGCATCGCTATCAAGGTCAAATCCAAGGCTAGCAAGCTTATCTTTAAACGCGTGGCGACCACTATGCTTACCTAAAACAAGAGAATTTTTCTCAAGGCCTATGCTCTCGGCGCTAATTATCTCATAGGTCTCTTTATGTTTTAGCACGCCGTCTTGATGTATGCCACTCTCATGAGCAAATGCGTTTTTACCAACGATAGCTTTATTTGGTTGAGGCTCAATGCCTATAATACTAGCGATCAGTCTTGAAGTTGGATAAATTTCTTTTGAGATAATCTCTGTATAAAGTGGAGCAAAGACGTCTTGGCGGGTTTTGATAGCCATCACAATTTCTTCAAGCGCAGCATTCCCAGCACGCTCACCTATGCCATTTATCGTACCTTCAACCTGCCTTGCGCCAGCTTTTATAGCCGCTAATGAGTTCGCTGTAGCCATACCTAAGTCATTGTGATTATGCACAGATATTATCGCTCTATCGCCTACAAATTTTACTATTTCACTAATACGAGCAGTTATCTCTTCAGGATATAAATAACCAACCGTATCAGGGATATTTAAAGTTTTTGCACCCGCATTTATGGCAGCATCACAAATTTCTTTTAAAAAGCTCATTTCACTTCTACAAGCGTCCTCGCAACTAAACTCCACATCATTACAAAAGGTTTTTGCGTATTTTATAGACTCGACTGCGCGTTTTATTACTTCATCTGGGCTCATTTTTAGCTTGTACTCCATATGAATTGGGCTTGTCGCTATAAATGTATGAATTCTCTTATTTTTAGCTGGAGCCAATGCCTCGCCAGCTGCCTTAATATCACGCTCAACTGCGCGTGCAAGAGAGCAAACCGTGATATTTGAGGCTTGCTTTGCTATTTGATTTACCGCATCAAAATCCCCTGGGCTTGCTGCTGCAAATCCAGCCTCCATAACATCCACACCAAGCCTTTCAAGCTGAAGTGCGATCTGTAGTTTTTCAGCTGTATTCATCGATGCACCAGGGCTTTGCTCACCATCTCTTAAAGTCGTATCAAAGATTATAATTTTATTCTTATCCATTTTTTGTCCTTTTTTATTTTTTATATTTAAATTTGATGAGTTAAGTAAAGAGAAATTTGCTACCTAAGTAGCAGCAGTAGAGAGTTTTTGATTTCGATTTTTGGTAAAAATTTACGTGATTTTATGATGCCATTTTCGCTCATTCGCTCTCCTTTTTTTTGGAATTTTTACTAAACATTATAGTGGCTCTTACTATGCCATAAAGCATATAGACGCTCATAACCAAAGTCGCACTTTCAAATGGATATAGATAAAGCATCGAAAATGCAACTACAAGAGCTACTAAAATTCTTATCACATGGGTTTGTTTTAAATTTATTTTTTTAAAGCTCGGATAGCGAATGTTGCTAACCATTAAAGCTGCCAAAGTAGCTTCAAGTAGCATCAAGCACCACTCAAATCCTTCCAAAAAAGTATAGTCAATATAAATACCAACCCAAAGTACGCTCACAATAGCTGCTGATGGAATAGGAAGTCCGATAAAAACATTTGGCTCATATGTACCAGTAGTGACATTGAAGCGAGCAAGCCTGATAGCTCCAAAAACCACAAACATAGCAGCTATAAGTGCTCCAAATCTGCCAAAATTTTTACCAATAGTCAAATAAAATAAAATCGCTGGTGCTACACCAAAAGCAACAAGATCTGCAAGGCTATCAAACTCTACCCCAAATTTACTAGTTGTCTTTGTAAGTCTAGCCACACGCCCATCAAGTCCATCTAAAATAAGCGATAAGATTATATAAATAATGGCTTTAAAATAGTTACCTTGAATAGATGAAATAATACTAATAACACCCAAAAAAGCACTAGCTGCTGTAAATAAATTTGGCAAGATATACATTAGTTGCATCTTTTGTATGTTATTCATCTCTTTTTCCCTCTTCAAAATATCCCAAAAGTGAAGCAGCCTTTACGCTTTCTCCAACGCTTACACATATTTTAGTCTCTCTTGGTAAGTATAAAATCACCTCACCACTTCCTAAAAAACCAAATTTTCTAGATGCTTTTAGGCTAGTAACATTTGAAATTTCTAAGCTTCGACTGAAAACTCCAGCTATAATTTTCATAACAAATTTTATATTTTCTTTTTCAAAGCGAATAATAGCTCTTTCATTTAAAAATTCTGAAATTTTCATAGCCTGGCATAAGAATAAGCCATGTCTTTTGCGTATTTCAGCTACTTTTACATCACTTACAGCCCTTAATGTACCAACATCAAAAAAAGATTTTTTTATGACGATCTTAGCTACTTCATTATTGTCAAAATTTGAAGCACTGATCTCTTTTATCTTGCCATCAATTGGCGATAGTAAAACCAATTTATCATCAGAAAATGGCTCTCTCTCAGGGTCTCTAAAAAAATAAAGCCCAAAAAAAAGTAAAATAGCAAAAAGTAGTGGCAAGATCCCAAACAGCAAAGATAAAACAAATAAAATTAGAAAAAATAATATAAATTTATATCCTGCTTTCGCGATATAGCCACTCATTTTTATTCCTCTTTTTTACTCTTTTCGTCTTCTTCTATCTCTACGAGTCTGCTCTCTAGATCATTTTCGATCTCATAGTTTTTAATGATCTCTCTAACTCTTTTTCCTTCGATTGTTTCTTCTTCATAAAGTGCTGATACCATATTTTCAATGGCGCCTTTATAAATTTCAAGCAAACCAAGCACAGCAGTGTATCTTTCATGAAGAAGCGTTTTTACAAACTCATCAACCTTTTCAGCCATCTTATCACTATAGTCTTTGATACTTTGACCGCCATTTAAAAACGTAGCACGTTGTTTTTCAAGCACCATAAGACCAGCAACATCACTCATACCATACATACTAACCATAGCTTTTATGATATCAGTCGCACGCTCTAGGTCGTTGCTAGCTCCGGTTGAAATTTCTTTAATAAACACCTCTTCAGCAGCCCTACCAGCCAAAAGCACATCTACTTCTGCTATCAATTCATGCTTTTGCATCATAAATTTATTCTCTTCAGGCGTATTTAGAGTATAGCCAAGTGCCGCAAGACCACGTGGCACGACTGAGACTTTTGTTACCCTTTTTGCACCTTTTGTTAGCTCAGCTATCAAGGCATGACCGCACTCATGATAAGTGACAATCCTTTTTTCTTTTGGATTTACGCGGCGAGACTTTTTCTCAAGTCCAGCGATCGATCTCTCGACAGCCTCCACAAGATCGGCCTGCTCGACAAAGGTCTTTGACTTACGTCCTGCAAGAAGTGCTGCCTCATTTATGATATTTTCAAGATCAGCACCAGCTAAACCAGTCGTAAGCCTTGCAATATCTTCGATATTTACATCCTTACCGATCTTTACATCTTTCATGTGAACTTTTAAAATGTCGCAGCGTCCTTTAAAATCAGGCTTATCAACAAGCACTTGCCTGTCAAATCTACCTGGTCTTAAAAGCGCAGCATCTAAAACTTCAGGCCTATTTGTAGCAGCTATAACAATGACTGGCGACTTGTCCGCGTCAAAGCCATCCATCTCAGAAAGAAGCTGATTTAGCGTCTGCTCTCTCTCGTCGTTGCCGCCCATCGGACCAGAATTTCTACTTTTACCGATCGCATCGATCTCATCTATAAAAACGATCGCTGGAGCCTCTTTTTTAGCATTTTCAAAAAGATCTCTAACCCTACTTGCGCCAACACCGACAAACATCTCTATAAAGCTTGATGCTGACATAGAGAAAAATGGCACACTAGCCTCGCCTGCAACTGCTCTTGCAAGAAGCGTTTTGCCTGTGCCCGGAGGGCCAACTAGCAAAATTCCTTTTGGAATTTTTGCCCCAAGTCTTAGATATTTATCAGGACTTTTTAGATAATCAACTATCTCTTGAACCTCTTCTTTTGCCTCTTCAACGCCTGCGACATCGTCAAATTTTACTTTTGGTTTTTCAGAATTTATAAGTTTTTTTGCACTTCCTATACCAAGTATGCCACCGCCAATGTTCTTTTGCATACGACTAGCAATAAACATCCAAATAGCAAAAAATATAAACACCGGTATGATCCATGAAAATATAAGATCTCCAAACCAGTTATTTTCGCTATAAACGCTATAAGTTATGCCATTTTGCTCAAGTATGCCAATGAGTGTTGGATCATTTATACGTTTTGCAAGATAGATAGTTTTGTCACTACCTATGCCTTTTATGGTAGTCTCCGAGATAGCAACCTCATTTAGCTGCTTATTTTTTAACATATCTTTAAACTCAGAATAAGCCACCATTTTACTCTGAGCATTACTATTTAGCCCAAAAGAGCCACCAAGTCCGTCTCCACTAAAGCTTCTAAAAGCTAAAACTATAACTATTGCAAAAATGGCAAAAATGAAAATAGGATTTTTATTAAAAAAACCGTTATTGTTGCCATTATTTTGGTTACTATTTTGGTTATTCATCTATTTCCTTATAAACAAAGCTACTCCAATCGTTACTTTGTTTTATCTCAATTAGCTCCAAATCCTTAAATGTATCTTTAATCCTATCTTCGTACTTGTTTAAAATTCCTGACAATACCAAGTAGCCGCCTTTTTTAAGCGATTTTTTTAAGTCATTTGAGAGCATAAAAATGACATCGGCAATGATATTTGCTACGACAATGTCATATTTTTGCTCTAAATTCGCGATAGAGCCTGTCCAAATTTTATTAAATTTAACCTCATTTAACTCGGCGTTGCTAAGTGAGCTTTGCGTGGCTTGCTCATCTGTATCGCAAGCATCGACCTTGCAACCAAGCTTTGCCAGGGCAATACTTAAAATTCCACTTCCACACCCCACGTCTAAAGTAGTATTGCAACTTTTTGCATATTTTTGTAAAAGCTGCAAGCAAGAATTTGTGCTTTCATGGTGCCCTGAGCCAAAGGCTAGAGCTGGGTCGATTATGATATTTGTTACGCCATTAAGTGGCTCTTCCCAGCTAGGTCTAACATAAATTTTATCAACCAAAATAGGCTTAACTGCCTTTTTATATTCACCTAGCCAGTCTTTATTTTCTTTTAAATTAAGAGAAATTTTTAAATCATTTGAAATTTTACGAACACTAGAGAGCCCTTTTGCATACTCTTCAATACCCCAAGCTATATCTTTTAGATCATACTCTTCCCTGATGATGATCTCGTGATCTAGCTCTTCAACACAGGTAACTCCAAAAGAGAAAACTAGCTCTAAAATTTCATCATAAAAATTTGATGTTTTTATGCTTAATTCGTAGAATTTATCTTTCATTAACCAAGAACGTCTTCAAGCTTCTCTTTTAAGACTTGTGGCGTAAAAGGTTTAACGATGTAGTTATTAACACCTGCTTTTAAAGCTGTTATAACTTCAGCTTTTCCGCCCTCTGTTGTTACCATTATGATAGGCATATCAACATACTTTTGCTCTGCTCTTACCTTTTTAACAAGTTCAAGACCGTTCATCTCAGGCATGTTCCAGTCAGTGATAAGAACTTCGATACCTTCATTTTGAGTTAAGATATTCCAGGCTTCAAGACCGTGCTCAGCTTCAAGAATTTCTTGATGTCCTAACCTTTGTAAAGTATTTTTTATGATTCTTCTCATTGTTGAACTGTCATCTACAACCAAAATCTTCACATAATATCCTTTTAGTAAAAATTGCCCTATTCTAGCTAATTTAAATTTATAAAAGCTTTAACGCTATCTAAGTAGTTTAAAGGCCTCTTTTAGGTCAAGCAACCCCTCATAGTAGGCTTTCCCAACTATTACGCCACTAATCTCATTTGTAGCTTTTAGCATCAAAATATCATTTATATCACTCACGCCACCACTTGCTATCGTCTCAAGCTTGCTATTTCTAGCTATTTGCAAGCTAAACTCAACGTTAACTCCGCCAAGCATTCCATCCTTGTTAATATCGGTGCAAATCATAGCCTCTACGCCGACATCTGCAAATTTTCTTGCAAGATCAACTGCTTTTATATTTGAGATCTCGCCCCAACCTTGTACTGCCACGTAGCCATCTTTTGCGTCAATGCCAACTACAACTCTATAAATTTCAGCCATTTTTGCTGTAAATTCTGGATCTCTAAGAGCAACTGAGCCAAGGATCACTCTGCTAACTCCTAAATCCAAATAGCGTTTTATTCGATCTTCATCTCTTATGCCACCACCCACTTGGACGCTTAAATTTGTAGCCTTTGTAATTTTTTCAATTGTTTTAAAATTTATCGTCTCTCCAGCAAATGCACCATCCAAATCAACCACATGAAGCCATTTTGCGCCATAATCTTCAAATTTTTTAGCAAGTTCACTTGGCTCGTTGCTATAAATTTTTGCACTTTGCATAAGACCTTTGCTAAGTCTAACTGCTTGTCCCTCTTTCAAATCAATAGCTGGAAAAATTTCCATCATAACCTCGCAAAATTTTCTAAAATTTTAAGCCCAACCTCGTGGCTTTTTTCTGGATGAGGCTGAAAGCCAAAGACATTTTCATGCCAAACCGCACTTGTAAACTCATAACCATAAGTAGTCTTTGCGAGTGTAAATTTATCATCACAAACCACGTGGTAACTATGCACAAAATATAAATACTCAAACTCTTTTAGTTCTAATCTTAAAAGGCTATTTTGTTTAAACTCAAGCGTATTCCAGCCAACGTGCGGGATCTTTAGTGGCTTATCAAATTTAGCTTCATCAAATTTAACGACCTCTCCTGGCAAAAGAGAAAGCCCCTCATGCTCGCCAAATTCAAAGCTTTTTTCAAACAAAAGCTGCATACCAAGGCAAATTCCTATAAAGGCTTTTCCACTTTTTACAGCCTCTTTTATCGCTTCATCCATGCCGTTAAATTTTAGTTTCTTCATCGCCTCACCAAATGCCCCAACGCCTGGTAAAACGATGTGCGAATACTCTTTTAAATTTTCAGGCTTACTTACTAAGGCACATTTTTTGTCAAGAAAATCAAAAGCATTTATCACGCTTTTGATATTGCCCGCACCATAATCAATAATAGCAATCATCTGTTCTCTTGCCTTTTTACGCTAAAAAGATAAAAGCTAAGTGCCGCCATTAGCATCGCCACGCCGCCTATTAGATAGATAGCGTTTATGATATTTTCAGGTGCAGTAATAGCAAATTTAAAGACTAGCATAAGCGCTTCGATCGCAAGTGCGATGATAATTGAGCCGATAAATCTCACCATCGTCTTATAAATAACGCTATTTTCTTCTTGATTTTTACCTAAAACCTCTTCTTCAAATATCGTCTTAACAAGATCAAAAATGGCAAGAGCCAGCGTTAAAATGATGGTTGATTCAAAAATTTCTTCGACATTTATATGCTCGATACTTTTTGAGATAAAGCTCTTTACCCCGTGCCAAAATAAAAATGCACAAATCATAAAAAGTGATGCACAAAAGAGCGTATAGACTATCTTTAAAAATCTACCAAAATGCTCCTCGACAAAGCCGCTATCGACCATATTTAGGATATTTTCTAGGCTTATGTCGATGCAAGCGATAAATTTAAGCTCATTTTTTTCGTTATAGATAGGCATACTTGCTGTGACGCATAAACCTCCATTTAAGCTTGATGGATATGGATCGCTTAAAACGCACCTTTTCTCACGCACTGCAGTGTAATAGTATGCCTTGTTTGCGCGGTTTTCGCCTTTTGGAATTTTATACTTTTCATTTAGGCTGATCGAGTCTTCAATCTGCACGCCATTTTCGTCTAAGATATACAATGCGTCAAAATTTTCTATCTCGTGGCTGATCTTATCAAAGCCAGCTTTTATGTTCTCTAAACAAACTCCGGGCAGTCTATTTGGCAAATTTCTACTAAATAAATAACAAATATACGCCCTTGCCTTATATCTCGTGTCACTAAATCTCTTAATATCTTTTATAACCAAAATTAGCCTTTTAAATTTAATGCATGATTAAACTCTGGCACGATCACCTTAAGAGCAGGTGCTACCTCATCATCTTCAAGCTGCAAAAGCTCACTTATCTGCGAGTTTAAAAGTGCTAAATCGTAAGGCTCTGAATGCGTTACAAAGATCGACTCATACTTGGTTTGCACATCATCTTTGTTGATAAGTAGCTCTTCATAAAGCTTCTCGCCCGGTCTAAGACCTACAAATTCTATACCCAAATGCTCTTTGTTTGAAAGAAGAAGCATCTTTTTAGCAAGATCAACGATCTTAACAGGCTCACCCATATCAAGCACGAAAAGCTCGCCACCTTTTGCGATAGAGGCTGCTTGAAGGACTAGCTGACAAGCTTCTGATGTAAGCATAAAATATCTTGTGATCTCTGGATGAGTGACACTTAGTGGCCTATTTGCAGCGATCTGTGCTTTAAATTTAGGTATAACTGAGCCACTTGAGCCAAGGACGTTACCAAAGCGCACGCAAACTATTTCGCAAACACCTGCCTCGTTTGAATTTAGTGCGTAAAGCTCACAAACACGCTTAGTTGTGCCCATTATATTTGTTGGACGCACAGCCTTGTCTGATGAGATCATGACAAATTTTTTAACACCATATTTTTTAGAAAGATCGACAGCATTTTTTGTGCCAAGGATGTTGTTTTCGACAGCCGAGCGAGGATTTAGCTCGCAAAGTGGCACATGCTTGTAGGCTGCTGCATGGATGACGATCTCTGGTCTAAATTCCTCAAAAACCTCTTCAAAGTCTTTTAAATTTGTGATATTTACAAGCTTGCTAACAGTTCTTTTATCTCTTGTATCTTCGCCTATTTTATAAAGGTTAAACTCGCTGTGTTCAACCATTATAAGCTCACTTACACCAAATTTCAAGCACTGCTTACAAATTTCACTTCCTATACTGCCGCCAGCTCCAGTGACAAGCACTCTTTTATCTTTTAAAAAATTTGAAATAGCCTCTGGGTTTAAATCTTTTGGCTTTCTAGCTAGCAAGTCTTCGATCGAGATATCCTTGATCGGCTCATTTTCGATAAGAGAGAAGAGCTTCATATCTCTTATACCATATCCACTTAGCTCATCAACTAGAGCTTGAAGCTCATCTTGATCAAGTGCAAGCGCGATGATAGCGGTCTTTGCGTCGTAGTCTTTTATAAGGCTTGGTATATCTTTTTTATCTTGTACTAAAAATCCATCACAATATGTGCCAACAAGGTCACTTCTGCCATCTACCACGCCAACTGCGTAGTAGTCAAGATACCCTTGTTTTAAGCCACGCAAGACGTGAAGCGCTTTTGACGTTGCACCTATAACGATACAAGGCTCACCTTTGTGAGGTTTGTTTGAAAAGTCAAGCACCATGCGTTTTGAAATTCTTAAAAGCCCAACAAGTAAGCATGAAATAAGAAGATCAATGAAAATAACGCTTCTTGGATATGGATTTAAAAAATCTTGAATGATAAAAAAAACGATCGTAAATAAAACCGCTGAGCAAACGTGAGCTAGGAAAATTTTTCTTGCTTCGTTTAATCCAAAAAATCTCCACGGTACCTTGTAAATTTTAAACATCCACATAAAAAAGAGCTTAAAAAAGATCAAAAATCCAGCCGTTACAAAAAGCCCTTGTACGTAGATATCTGGGATGTCAGCGTTAAATCTTAAAAGATAAGCCACATATATCGAAAAGATAAATATAAAAACATCGCCAAGAAGGAAAAATACAAGCCTTTTTAACTTTGTTGCATGAAACATCTACGCATTTTCCTTGACTATTTTTATCACTCTTTCTTGTGTCTGCTCGCTCATATCGCTGCCACTTGGCAAGCAAATTCCTCTTGAAAATAGATCTTCGCTATATCCATCGATAAAGCTTAATGCACCTTTAAAGACAGGCTGTAAATGCATAGGCTTCCAAAGTGGGCGACTCTCAATATTTTCATCTGCTAGTGCTTTGATAACTTTTAAATGTGCATCTTTTTTAGCAAAAACGCCAGTTGTGAGCCATCTGTTGCCACGAGAATTTGCTAGCTCTGGCATAAATTCTAAAACGTTGCCAAGCTCTTTTTCATAAATTTCAAAAACTCTTCTCTTTTGCTCGACCCTTTTTTCTAAAACTTCCATCTGTGCCACACCAATAGCGCCCAGGACGTTACTTAAGCGGTAGTTGTAGCCATAGTCTTTGTGCTCATAGTGAAGTAAAGGCTCTCTTGCCTGAGTGCTGTAAAATCTAGCTTTTTCTACAAATTCCTTGTCGCCAACTAGCATACCGCCGCCTGAAGTGGTGATTATTTTATTACCATTAAAACTATATGCGCCCATCACGCCAAATGTGCCAAGTGCCTTACCGCCGTAAAATCCGCCAAGTGCTTCAGCTGCATCTTCAACCAAAGCGATGCCCTCGTTTTGGCAAATTTCACAAATTTCTTTCATCTTTGAAGCTTGTCCGTAAAGATGAGTAACGACTAATACCTTTGGCTTTTTAGGTAAATTTGATATCGCTTTTTTAAGTAGTTCTGGGCTTAAATTCCAGCTCTCGTCGCAGTCGATGAAGACTGGAGTTGCTTTTTCATAAAGTATAGGCGAGACCGAAGCCATAAAAGTAAAGCTAGAAGCTAGCACAAAGTCGCCCTCTTTTACGCCAAGGACGCGAAGTGCTAGGTGAAGCGCCGCCGTTCCAGCGCTTAGTGCAAGAGCATCTTTTGCTCCGGTGTAGCTTTTTATACTTTCTTCAAATTTATTAACATACTCGCCAAGTGGCGCTATATAGTTGCTTTCAAAAACTTTTTTTATATATTCTTGCTCTTTTCCGCTCATATTTGGTGGAGATAAAAAAACCCTATCCATTTCATCCCTTTCGTGATTTTTTGGCGATTTTAGCACTTATTTTTAAATTTATATCTTAGCGCGCTCGCATGCAGGTACGCCGTAAGCCTTTATGCCATCTTTTATATCTCTAACGACCACACTTCCAGCGCCGATAATGCAGTTTTTGCCGATACTTATACCCTGAATGATGCTTGAGCCAATGCCAACATGCGTAAATTCGCCCACGCTAACATTTCCAGCAAGAGCCACATTTGGGCTGATGTGAGCAAATTTACCTATCACGCACTCATGCTCTATCACCGCGCCAGAATTTATGATAGCGCCCTCTTTTATACGAACTTTTGCGTTTATAACGGCATTTGGCATGACAACTACGCCTTTTTCTATCACGGCGCTTTCGCTCACAACCGCACTTTTATGGATCAAATTTACTATATCAAAGCCAGCAGTCTCTACTTTTTGGCTAATCTTTTGCCTAGTTTTGTTTTCGCCAATGGCTATTATGATGTCAGCTTTTTCAAGCTCTGGGCTAAATTTACGCTCGCTAGCGTCATCTAAAAAAACTATCTCATCGTAGCCGTTACTTTTAGCGATGTCAGCGACCACAAGACCGTGACCGCTTGCTCCGTAGATGTAAATTTTCTTAGTTTTTACCATTAAATTTCTCCGTCGTCGCCTGCCCCTCTTTGCTGACGCCACTTCGTTTTAGCACCTTTTCGATGGTCTGTAAGGCAATCTTTACATCAAGCATAAAGCTTAAATTTTTAGCGTAATAGACGTCATACTCAAATTTTTTCTCCCAGCTTATGTCGTTTCTGCCATTTACCTGTGCTAGGCCCGTGATACCAGGGCGCACGTCGTGGCGGTGCTTTTGCGTTTCGTTGTAGATGGGTAGGTACTCGACCAAAAGCGGCCTTGGTCCGATGAAACTCATATCGCCTTTTAGCACGTTAAAGAGCTGTGGTAGCTCATCAAGGCTAAGAGAGCGGATCAGTTTGCCAAATTTACCAAGACGCTGCTCATCTGGCAAGAGATTACCATTTTCGTCACGCTCGTCACTCATCGTCTTAAATTTATAAATTTTAAAAATTTTCTTATTAAGTCCTGGTCTTGCCTGCGTAAAAATGACATCACGACTTACCTTAAAGTAGATAAAAATCGCCGTTGCTATAATGATAGGTGATGTTAAAATGAGCAAAAACAAAGCTCCCAAAATGTCAATCACCCTTTTTAAAAAATTTCTATACATCTATAAATTTCCTATAAATTTCTATATATTTTTTTGCGATCACTCGCTCGTCAAACTCGCTTACCGCCCAGTCCCTGCCGTTTTGCCCAAGCTTTACGCAAAGCTCCTCGTCATCAAGCAAAACTCTTATCTTATCAGCAAGGTCATTTGCGTCTTTTACCTTACATAAAAGCCCGTTGTAGCCATCCTTTACTGCCTCATTGCAGCCTGTAACGTCGCTTGCAACGACTGCTTTTGCCATACTCATCGCCTCTAAAACCGTTCTTGGAAAGCCCTCTTTGTAGCTAGGAAGTGCCAGCAAGTAAGAAGCTTTTAAAAGCTGCGGTATATCGTTTCTAGCACCAAGATAACGTACTTTGCCGCCTTTTAAAAAGGCCTCTTCTGCGGTTGATTTATTACCAGCAAAGCCCTCACCCACAAATACAAATTCGCAGTTTTTATAGCCATTTAAAATTTCTGCTGCCTCGTAAAACTCACGCACGCCCTTGTGCCACATCGCCCTTGCAATCATCAAAATGACCTTTTTTTCACCAAGGTCAGCCGCCTGCGTGATAGCTGGGTCAAATTTAGCAGTATCCACGCCGACACTTTTTATGCGGCAAACTTTGTTTTTATCTATCAAATTTCGCGAGATCATATAATCAGCGTCCGAGTCGTTTACAAATACGCAAGCATCGGCCTTTGCAAAGGAAAATTTATAAAGGCTCTCCATGATAAAACGCACGGCCTTTGTCTTAATGTCATCGTCTATATAAAAGCTGCCAAGGCCTTCAACCAAATTTATCACGTGCTTTATGCCAGCGTTTTTAGCGGCAAATGTGCCAAATACATTTGACTTGTGAGCGCCAGTTTGCAGCAAGTCTAAATTTAGCTCACGTAAAATTTGAGATAGTTTTTTTGAGTTATTTATGACGGTTAGCGGATTTAGGCTGGCTTTGTCAAGCTCGTAAGTGACAGAGTGAAAGCTTTTAGCAAGCTCATCAGTGAAATTTCCTTTTGGAGCGATCGCAAAAACTTCATGCCCCATATCTTTTAAAGCCTGCATAATAGGGCGTCTAAAAAAATGTATGCTCATATCGGCATGACTTAAAAACCCTATCCTTGCCATTTTTACCTCTTTAATTTATAAATTTTTGCCGCCCCATCAAGTATGACTGGCTCAAAAATTTTTGGATCGTATCTTTCTAGCACGAAAAGCTGTATATAAGTGCTATTTAAAATACCCTCATCAAGGATGATAAACCTGCCATAATCTCTCATAAAAATGACAGAAATATTTGAGCTTTCGTTATTTTTATACTCTTTGACATTTAGCTTGCCAGCCTCGTTATAATCAGTCTCTATGAAAGATTTAAGAGGCAAGATGTTGCCATCATAGATTAAATTTGTGACATCGCTTGTGAGCGTAAAACCACCATTTAGTCTAATGCCATTTTCATTTTGAGAGATCGCTCTTGTGACGATAAAAAGGCCGTTGTTTAAATTTTTACCGCTTTTTAGATCGATCTTGCTAAATTGCAAAATGGTCGGAAAAATACCAAGCATCCTATCTGGCAAGTAGTAGTAAATATCCCTTGTCTTTGCTGGTAAGCTAAAATTTGCCTCTTTTATATCACTAAAAAACTGATCAATGCTTGCATTTCTCTCTTTTAAAATTTGAGCCAAATTGCCATTAAATCGCTCTTTAAAATTTCTCTCAGTGTATTCTACATCAAGCCTTGCCATATTTGCCGAGCTCATCTCATCGCTTCCAAGCGCAAAACTCACGGCAAAATTTTCACGTCCAAGGTGCTTTCCGCCGTCAATGAGCGTCTTAACATCGCTGTAATATCTGATCGGATATCCATAGTCCCACCACGCAACCACGTAGTCCTCGCGTCCTGCGATACCTTTTAGCTTATTTAAAATTTCAACCTCTTTGTGCACAAAAACTGGCTCAGCTTTGTAGCCATAGATATGAATGAGCGCTGGAGTAAGAGCAAGCACGGTTATAAAAGCTCTCGCAAGATTTAGCACCGCTCCTTTTAGCTTTAAATTTAAAAGTATAAACTCCACCAAATAGCCAAGACCAAGCGCCATGATAGGCACAGCGTAAATGGTAAATCTAAGGCCACTTTTAAATGCCAAAAAGCCAAGTGCTAGCATGCCAAGCGAGACGGCAAATGAGCGGTTTTTAAAATAAAAAAGAGCAACGCCAGCAAGCGAGATCAAAAATGTGATGACATTTGCGCTGATCCTCTCGCAAAATAGCGTAAAATCAACGATGCTTGACTCTTGGATGGTTTGATTGACATTAAAAAAGTGAAAGCTCATGCCTCCAACTTCAGGCGCATCTCTAAAGACGTAAAATTTAAGCTGAAAAATAATCGGATTTAGTCCGCCACGAATGGCAAAAACAACAAAAACAATAACCAAAGCAGCAAGAGCAAATTTTAAATTTATCGCCTCTTTTTTAAAGAGGCAAAGTGCATAAACTGCAAATACTAGGGCAAATTTAAGCGATAGATCAAGGTTTGAAATGGAAAGCAGAAGCAGCGAAATTTCAAGATAAAAAAGAGAATTTTTCCTATCAAAAATGAGCGTGTAAAGTAAAAATAGCCCAGTTAAAATGCTAATAAGCGAAAACGCGCTCGCATACCACCACATATAAATAAGCACGCTTAAGGGTGCGATTATTAGGCTATTTGCGTCCTTTTTCTCAAGCACTCTAACAAGCCCCCAAACGACAAAGACGCTAAGTGGGATGATGAGCATATCAGTATCGTAGTAGCCTGCCATAGTGCGGTTGTAGTAGCTATTTGCGACCACTGCAAGAAGTGCGGCGATAAAGCCAGCCATTTTTAGTTTGTATTCATTTGCGATCAGGATAACTGGCACAGCCACAAGCGATGAGAAAAATACGCTCATATAAATCATCGCCGTCTCAAGCTTGACACCTAGAAATTTCACGATCCAGTAAGTAAGCGTCGAGAGCGGATAGCCATAGTAGCTAAGGTCGTTTTCTTGGTGAAAGCCAGCCAGCATGTCCCTTGCACCCTCGGCAAATGCGTAGCCGTCGTTTGTGCTAATCATCAGCTCGTTGTTCCAGAAAAATACCGGATATTCACTCGCCCAAAAGATCCAGTAAAGCCTACAAACCACGCTAAAAAAGACTGCGACAAATATCATCAAGTATAAAGAGTAATTTTTAAAAAATAAATTTCTATTCATTAGGATTTTCCAAAAAATTTATAAGCTCGCTCGCTATGTTTTCACTATCAAAAAATTTAGCCCGATTATACGCAACCTTTTCAAAATTTTGCCTTATTTCAGGCGCATTAAGCACCTTTATCATCGCCTCTTTCATCGCATTTTCGTCATCAACTGGTACCAAAATGCCAAACTCACTCTCGCCTAAAAGCTCCTTTGCACCGCTCTTGTGCTCGGTCGAGATGATAGTTTTTTCACATGCTAGTGCTTCAAGCAAGACATTTGAAAAGCCCTCAAAACGTGAAGCACAAAGCAAACACGAGGCGTTTTTTATATGCCTAAATGGGTTTTTATCAGTGCCAAGAAGCTTTACTCGATCACCCACGCCAAATTTGTCTATCAAATTTTGTAGCTCGTCCTTTAAAGGCCCTTTACCAAGGATACCAAGCGTAGCGTGAGGGTCGTTAATGGAAGCTATGACTTTTATTAGCATGGCTTGATTTTTACCGCTATCAAGGCGGCCGATGTTTATAAAAAATGGCCTAAAATTACCCTCGATCGGCTCATCTTTTAGCAAATTTATAGTTTTTAGATCAAGGGCGTTATAAAGCACCTTTGTTTTTGCCTCACTCATGCCAAAATTTCGCACCAGATCCTCTTTATTGCCAGCTGCATTTGCAAGGATTAGATCAGCCTTTTTATAAAGATGAGTGAGTAAAAATTTATTAACTCGTCCGCTTAGATCGTTTTTATATAGGATTGACGGACAGCTTCGTTCGCTAATAACCAGCCTAGCCTTTAGCCCTAAAATCCTAGCAACCCCAGCGATATAACAAGGGCGGTTCATCAGCACAAACTGCATGTCGATGCCTAAGTTTTGACAGAGCTTTTTATATTTAAAGGCAAGCATTGGCATCGCTAAAAAGAGCCTTGCAAGCTTTTTTAGCCCTCTCTCATAAGGATCGCTATTTTCTATAAAGTGAATTTGCACCTCGCTTGGGATCTCGTAAGCGATGACCTTGCTCATTAAGATGAGATGAACTTCATAACGTTTTACCAAAAATGGCAGTAAATTTGCCACATTTCGCTCAGCCCCACCAGGTCCCATCGAGTATAAAAAAACGGCTAATTTTTTCACTTGCTAACAACCTTTTTTATAAATTCTCTCCACTGCTTTATGATATTTTCTTTGCTAAATAAATTTGCATTTTCGCTGGCGTTTTTTGCTAGTTTTTGCCTTAAATTTTCATCTTTTAAAAGCATTTCAAGCTTATCTTTTAAATCATTTGCGTCGCCATTTTTAAAGATAAGCCCGTCTGTGCCGTCATTTATAAGCTCTCTTGCGCCCACAGTGTCGCTACTTAACCTAGCGCAGCCAAAAGCACCTGACTCTATTAGCACGTTTGAAAGTCCCTCGCTTCGTGAGCTAAGAACAAAAATTTTTGCCTCATTATAAAGCTTTGTGACGTCGCTCATATGTCCTAAAAATTTGATGTTAAGCCCCAAATTTGACGCCATCTGCTTTAGCTGCACTTCTTGCCTGCCACTACCTGCGATCTTTATCTCCCAGCCATCAAGCAAGCTCTTACTCACCTTGCTAAGTGCCTCAAAATAGACATCATAGCCCTTTACCGCCTCCAGCCTTGCCACGCTTAGGATGACATTTTGCTTCTCACAAATTTCAGGCACATCAATAAAAAGTGGGTTGTGGATGACCTCGCGGTTTTTGGCAAATTTATAGTAGTCATAGTCGCTTTTGCTTAGCACGCTTAAGCCATCTACAAATTTATACGAAAAGTCACGCATAGCGCTTGCGATTTTACTTTTTAAGTAGCTATGCTCGTGATGCTCAGTTGCTATTAGTTTGCTCTTTAGCCCAGCATTTGCCAGTACGCAAGCGACGTTTGTCCAGTCGATAAAGCTAATTATCAAATCAGCCCTTTGCTCTTTAAAAAGCGCTCTAAGAGCTAGGATTTTTTTAAATTTTAAAGCGAGCCCTGAGCCAGTGACATTAAGGTTTATGATATTTATCTTTTCACTAAATTTATAAAGTCCAAAATCATCTTCAAGCAGGGCGATAGTGATCTCATTGTCCTTGCTAAGCTCATTTGCTAGCACGTTTAGCACGCGCTCGGCTCCGCCGTTTCTAAGTGCGGCGATGACAAAAAGAATTTTCACTTCACACCTCCAAGTCTTAAAAGCTCCAGCCATTTTTTATAAATTTGCTCCACGCTAAACTCATCAAGTCTAGCTCTTGCGTTTTTGACAAATTCGCCCATTTTTGCCTCATCTTGCAGCAAATTTGCAAGCTTTTTGCTCATCTGATCAGCGTCATTTATCTCGCAAAGCAAACCATCAAAGCCATCTTTTATAAGCTCTTTTGCCCCGCTAGTTCTTGTCGCAACCCGCACGCAGTCATAGTTTATCGCCTCTATCAAGGTGTTTCCAAGACCCTCGAAATTTGAGCAAGAAAGCAGCACCTTTGCTCTTTTATAAAGTGAGGCGATGTCGCTAACGTTGCCTAAGAATTCGATATTAGCGTCCAAATTTTTAGCTAAATTTTCTAAATTTGCTCTCTTACCACCATCTCCAGCGACAGCAAATTTATAGCCACATTGCTTTAAGCTTGCAGCCACTCTTACAAACATTTCGCAGTTTTTTATCTTATTTAGCCTGCCAACAAAGATGATTAAATTTTCTTTGGCAAAACTCTCACTGCGCACCTCTTCAAAGAGTGGGTTGTAAATTTTCATCACATTTTTGCAAAATTTAGAGTAGTAGCCAAGATCCTCGTCGCTTAATACGCTAAGTGCGTTTGCAAATGGGTAGCTTATGCGTCTTAGCACCTTAAAAATGGCTCTTTTTGGCGCAAGATAGTTTGTATGCTCACTTATGATAATAGGCGTTTTTAGTCCAGCTGAGCTAAAGAGCACCAAGGTATTTACGGCGTCTAAAAAGGATATCACAGCGTCAAATTTGCCCTCTCTTATGAGCGCCCTTAAGGCAAGCGCTTTCAAAACTCTCTTTTTTAAATTTCCAACCAAGCCAAGCTCATCAGCCCCAATGCCTAAATTTATGAGCTTCACGCCGCTTGCTAGCTCGTAAAATGGCTCATCCTTGTCAAATTTAACAAGGCTTACATCGTGATCCAAGCTAAATCTTGATGCGATCACCGCACAAACTCGCTCCGCACCACCACTTCTAAGCGTTGATGTGACAAATAATATTCTCATACGCCAAACCTTTGCTTTATCTTTACTCTAAGCTTTGAGAGCGCTGGTAAAATGCCACTTGGAAGTGGGCAAAGCAGTAAGAAAATAAACGCTTCTTTGCTAAATTTAATACTAAGACTTTTAAAGATGCACCTTAACATTAGGCCATATTTGCCTGCTATCTTGGCGTAGTAAGCGGCATTTTTATACTGCATAGCTAGAAATTTTGGCTCATTTTTTATGGCGATGTCGTAGTGTAAATTTGCTGTTTTTATATAGGCGTTTGCTACGCTTAACGCGTGCTTGCTGGCATTTAGCGTCGCACTATCGCTTCTTGAGATGCGGTAGATGTAAAGTGGCTTTTTAAGGTAAAAGACATTTTTTTTAAAAAAGCGGATGTAAAGCTCATTTTCACCGCCAAAACTACTCTCGTCAAACCTAAAATCATCTATAAATTCACGCGAAAAAAGCTTAAAGTACTCGCCATTTATCCGCCCGCAGTGATAGTCCACCTTGCTCATCGCCCCACTCTTGTTATATGGGCTTCTACCAGCCATCACCTCGGTCATCACGCCATCTTTCTCGCAGATCGCGTCTGCAAAAACGCACGAATACTCGCCACTTTTTAAAATTTCATAGCACTCAGCAATCGCCTCTGGTAAAAGCTCGTCGTCATCGTCAAGCAAGCAGACAAACTCACCTGTTGCGTTATCAAAGCCGTTATTTTTGTTGCCATTTGGGCTCTTTTTGTGAGCGCTGTTTTTTACAAATTTGATCCTTGCGTCGTTAAAGCTCTTGCAAATTTCACTCGCACTCTCGTCATCGCCGTCGTCAGTTACAACTATTTCTAAATTTTTATAGCTTTGAGCTAGAGCGCTTCTTATGGCCTTTTTTAAAAGCTCTGGACGCTTATAAGTCGCGGTTACGATGCTGATTAATGGCTCGCTCATTTAGCCCCTTTTAAAAATTCTCTCATAGCCTTGAAGCTTTTCAAGACGTGAGAAAAATATAAATTTAATTGTCTTGATATAGGCCTTTAAATTTGCGCTGTATCCTCTCTCAAGGCGCTCGCCTTCGATGTTTGAGCCGCTAAGATCAGTTGGGTGCGCAAAAAGGTCGCAAAAATACATCTGCATATCATTAACGCCAAGCAAATAGTCCCAAACATCGGTCGTACAAAGTGCACGTTTGTGAATTTCAAGCAAATTTTTGGCACTTTTTTTAGTTAGTACATAGGCCCCTGCTCTATAAATGCTTGAAAATGAGTGCACTGAGACCTGCCAAAGCGGCCTACTTAGGCTAGTATCCACCTTTTTGCCAAAGGCGCTAAACCTGCCCTCCAGCCCATCTTGCATGCCACATATCAGCACACTGTTTTCAGCCATCTTGCTAGCTGCCAAAAAGGCCTCTTTTATGTCCTCATCACCCCCTATCACGTCATCTTCAAAGATGAGAGCAAATTTGGCTTCACTTGCCAAAAACGCCTCATAGGCTTTCACGTGTGAGAGCGAACAGCCAACCTCCGCTGGGCTTAAAACCTTGCCGTAAGCTTTAAATGATGGCGAAATAATCTTATAGTACTTCCTCGCGTTTAGCTCCCTGCCATCAACTGCGTCTATTAGCTTAAAGCTATCATAAGAGCTAAATTTCTGCTGCAAAAGCTCGCGCCTTTTGGTATCTTTTGCCAAAGAGATCAGGTAAATTTCATCCATTTAAGACCTTTTAATTTTTTTTAAAATTTTACGCCAGACTATGCCTCTCTCGAAGTCATTAAAAAATAAGAAATATCCCAAAACATAAGCTGCGCCGGCGTGTATCACAGCAAAGATAGCAAATTTTAACCAGTTATCTAAGCTCACAAAGTCCTTGCAGGTAAACATCGCAAGCACACAGAGCGCAAAAACGGCTAAATTTTTAAAATAAACCCCATAAAACGTAGTGAGCTTTACCTCTAAATTTAAAGCAGCATTTATGAGGTCGAAGCCAAGAATTCTTATGCTATAAAAAATGGCTGCGACGATGACGATACCATAAACGCCGTAGTCACTAAATTTAAGCAGTGCGATCTGCGCTATGATCGTGCTAACACCAAGGATAGTGTTGGCAATGGCTGGGCGGCGAAGCTTGTTTGTCGCGCTATCAAGGTTAAAAAGCGAAAAAACAAAGCTTATAAAGACGATAGGCACTAGCGTTATCATCGAGACGTTGTAGATAAATTTGACCTCATCTGCGCTTTTAAAAGGTAGCCAAAGCGTGTAAAAATCAAGCCCAAAAACGACGAAAAATGCTGCCGGAGCACTCATCACAAAGGCGATCACCTTCATCGAAAATTTAGCCTCTTTTATAAGGTCCGTGATCAAATTTTTAGAGTACAGCTCGACAAATTTTGGCGCAAAGATACCGCTAAGCTGTGCCACAAAGCTCTCAAGTATGATAGGGGCGGCCTTGGCGACAGAAAGAAGTCCAGTGGCGTTTGCATTTACAAAAATGTTGCAGATAAAAAGGTCCATACCTGTTAAAAGTATGCGATTTAGCGCATTAAAGCTGTTCCAAATGCCAGAACTTAAAAGCTCTTTGATCTTAGAAAAGTCAAATTTGTTAAGGCTAAATTTTAGCTCTGGCGTGATGCGAGCTGACATAAAAATGGTGCTAAAAAAGACAAAAAGGCTAGCAACTAGCGCTGAAATGGCGATGTATGAAATGAACGGCTTAAAAAAGAAAAAGAGTGCCACGATAAGGATCGCCAGGATCGCGCTTGAGATGGCATTTCTGATGGAGAGTAGATAAAGCTTATTTGTCACAAAGGCGCAAACCGTCAAAACACCGTTAAATAGGCCAACGCAGAAATTTATAAAGTAAAAAACAAGGGTCATTCTCACATCAAAGAGCAAATTTTCAGGGACGTTTAAAAAGCTTTGCAAATTTATGATAAAAACCGAGCTAAGCACCACTACAACGGCGCAAAAGAAGATATTTACAACAAGCACTGATGAGTAGTAAGTGTTTGCAAGGCTTAGATCTTTTTTGTGCCACGCATGAGCGACAAAGCGCCCGCTGACCGAGTTTATGGCTACACTTACGACCGCTGCGTAGCTTACGATGGCGTTGCTAAGGCCCACAAAGCCAAATGCCTCGTTGCCAAGGCTTTTTAAGATAAATGGTGTGAGAAAGAAATTTATGCCCATTGATACGACAAAAACGACGATCGAACTTATTAGATTGATTAGCATTAGACTTTTAACCTGTAAATTTTTACACCACTTGAGATGACAAATGGCTCAAAGTATCTCTCATCGGCGCGCTCAAATATAAAAAGCTGCACAAAAGATGAGTTAAAAGCATTTTCATCAAGCAACAATATCCGCGCATAATCTTCCAAAAAAATGACATAAATTTTAGCGTTTTCATCTATGATTTTTTCATCTATTCGCAAATCTTTTCCGGTTCCTTTTACCTTATAAAATGATTTTACGGCTATTTTTTCACCGTTATGTATGATAAATTTTTGCTCATTTGTAGGTAAAATATAACCATCTCCAAGGTCGATACCAGCTTCGCTAACGCCATTTAATACACTAACATGATAAAAATTCTCTTTTTGCCTTTTACCAGTTGTAATATCGATATAGCTATATCTAAAGATATTTGGCGCGATGTCAATCATATTAGGCACAAGATAGTAAAAAACCTCTTTTTTTGCAGCTGGCAGAGTGAAATTTTCGCTTTTAAGCTGACTTAAAAAAGTGTTTATATCACTTGTGTTGTAGTCTTTTAAAATTTTATCTATTGTCCTTATATTTTGCTCAAGCGAGATGTCATTATACGTAACTGCCACTCTTGCAAGTCTAGCCGAAAATGCCTCATCTTTTCTCAAAGCAAGGCTAACAAAATAATTATTTTCGCCACCTTGCCTGCCAGGATCGTTTAAAGTCATAACATCAGCAAAATATCTTATAGCATATCCGTAATCCCACCATGAAAATACATAATCATCGCGCTTTGCTACCTTTTTGAGCCCATCAAGCGCCACTGCTTCATCACGGCTAATTACAGTGTTTGGCCTATATGAATAAGCAAAATCTAAATTTATAGCAAGAGCGGCTACGGCAAAAACCAAAAGTGATAAATTTTTAATAGAATTTCTAAGATCAAATAAATTTAAAAAAAAATGCAAAAAATACCCAAAACCAAGCGCAACAAGTGGTGTTACGTACATAACAAATCTAACTCCGCTAAAAAAAGAGAGGAGTCCAAGTCCAAGCATTGGCAACGTAAGCAAAAATAGACGAAATTTAAAGCAAAGTAGTAAGTATCCAATAATAGCTGCAAGTAATATAAGAATATTTCCTGACATGAAATAGATAAAATACAAAGGGCTAGCACTTTTTACTTCGCTTATGAAATTATGCTCATTTATAAAGTGAAATTTATCGCTAAGAATTTCATTGCCTTTAAAAACATAAATATCCATTTTTGAAGTAATGAAATCAAAACCACCAAAATAGATAAAAATAGCTAGCATTAAAGTAAGAAAAATGGCTAAATTTCTAGCTGAGAGTAAATTTTTATATTTGCAAAAAAGAGAGAAAAATAAAGCAATAACTGCTAAATTTGAAACCAAAATTTTATTTGCTATTAGTGGATCTTTAGTAAAAACATTTGAGCTTACGATGCCTATAAACATAAAAAATATCGCTTGATAATTTTGCAATCTATCTCGCATAAAAACTAGCGTATATAGTAAAAACATAAAGAAAATGCTTAAAATAAGTGCATATGAGCTTTGATACCACCAAAGATAAAGCGACACAAAGACTCCAGGCAAAACGATAAATTTTTGTTCATTTGCGTTCAAAAGCCTGATCAAAAAATAGATGATAAAAAGTGCAAATGTGACATTTAACATGTCGCTATCAAAATATCCAGGCGATGTCCTTGAAAGATAGCTTGGCAAGATAACACTCATAAATGCAGCCACAGCCCCAGCTTTTAGTGCCTTAAACTCATGTGATATCAAAACAACTGGAAGTGCGATAAGAGGAGCTAAAAGCGCACTCATATAAAACATCACGCTTTCGATCTTAAAAGGTAAAATTTTGCAAATATAAAAAACTATAGTTGAGATTGGGTGATTAAAGGGGCTAAAGTCATTTTGCTGATGAAAGCCAGCCAGCATATCTCTAGCACCTTCTGCGTAATAGTATGCGTCATTTGTCGTAAGCATAAACTCGCCATTAAAGTAAAACTCTGGCATATCCTTTGCCCACAATACCCAGAGCATCCTAGCCGCAAATCCAAACAGATAAGCAGCTAGAAATATAAGTAAAATTTTACAATTTACGCTTACTTTGTGCACTAAATTCCTTACAGCCTAGCGTCAGCCTCTGGGTAGATATTTTTTATATCGTAAACTAAATGGCCTTTTAAATTTAGCTTTTTAAACTCATTGTGAGCTACGGCAATCACGATGCAGTCGTAGTCATCTAGGTTATACTCTTTCACTAGATCAAAGCCGTACTCGTGTTTTACCTCAGCGCTATCGGCCCAAGGATCGGTCACATCGACCTTGCAGCCAAAGTCTTTTAACTCATCAACTACGTCTATAACGCGAGAATTTCTTATATCAGGGCAGTTTTCTTTAAATGTCATACCAAGGACAAGCACGCGGGCTTTATTGATAAGCACGCCTTTTCTTATCATTAGTTTTATCACTTGATCAGCTGCGTATCTACCCATGTCATCGTTGATACGGCGACCTGCTAGGATCATCTCTGGATGATAGCCTACCTCTTGAGCTTTGTGAGTTAGGTAGTATGGATCTACGCCGATGCAGTGTCCACCAACTAGACCTGGGCGGAAATTTAAGAAATTCCACTTAGTACCTGCAGCCTCTAAAACGTCAATGGTGTTGATATGAAGCTTTTCAAAAAGCATCGCAAGCTCGTTTATAAAGGCGATGTTTATATCACGCTGAGTGTTTTCGATGACCTTTGCAGCCTCTGCCACTTTGATGCTTGAAGCTTTGTGAGTGCCGGCTGTAATGATAGAGCGGTAAATTTCATCGACCTTGTCAGCGATCTCTGGAGTTGAGCCACTTGTGATCTTTTTGATCTTAGTTACAGTATGCTCTTTGTCACCTGGGTTTATGCGCTCTGGAGAGTAGCCGCAGAAGAAATCTTTGTTAAATTTAAGCCCACTTTTTTCAAGAAGTGGCACGCAAATCTCCTCTGTAACGCCTGGATAAACGGTGCTTTCATAGACAACGATGTCGCCTTTTTTAAGCACTTTTGCCACACTCTCAGTCGCTTTTACGACTGGAGTTAGATCAGGGCGCTTGTTCCTATCTATCGGAGTTGGAACGGTCACGATGAAGAAGTTACAACTTCTAATATCATCTAAATTTAGACTAAATTTCATGCCATTATCGATCGCTTTTTTCATCTGTTCGTTACTAAGTTCAAGCGTTCTATCATAGCCACTTTTAAGCTCTTCTATACGTTTTGCATTTACATCAAAGCCCACTACTTCGTACTTTTCGCTAAAAGCTGCTGCAAGTGGAAGTCCCACATATCCAAGTCCTACTACTGCTATTTTCATTTATTTTTTCCTTTCTTTTTTGCTTCTATCTTTTTTACGCGTTCATACATTCTTATTTCCGCACTTACACCTTTTGGAATTATGATTCTAATAGGGCTAACGCCTGGTAAAATTTTAGTGAATTCGTAATAAACCTGCCTCTTTTTCTTTCCGTCCTTGCATAGCATCATCGTTTGCGCTAGCTCATCCCCGCCACTAAATTCGTAATAAATCCCGCGCGCGTCCTCTTTTTCTTCAAGCTTCCCACCGAGTAAAAAGGCGAAATTGCAGTCGATTTCTATCTCTTTAAAAAATGCGACTTCGTATTTAAAATAATCAGGCGGCATCTTTGAGATAGGTAGCTCAAAAATATTTTCCTCGGTTTTTGGCGCATTTTCGCTCGCCAAAAGTGAAAACGGAAGCACGCAAGCTGCGATAAAAAGTAAAAATTTTCTCATGCCTTTACTCCGATTTGGAAATACTTAAATCCATGCTCGGCTAAAATTTTAGCGTTGTATTGGTTGCGCCCGTCAAATATAACGGCGTTTTTTAGCCTCTCTTTGATCTCCATAAAATCAGGCGATCTAAACTCACTCCACTCAGTCACAAGCACCATTGCATCGGCACCATTAAGCGCGTCATATTTATTTTTAGCATATTTTACATCTAAATTTGGCATATATTTTTTAGCTTCTTCGCTTGATTTAGGATCATATGCCACCACTTTCGCGCCAGCTTCGTCTAAAAGCTTTATCAATGTTATCGAGCTAGCCTCGCGCATATCGTCTGTGTTTGGCTTAAACGCAAGCCCCCAAAACGCAATTGTCTTGCCCTTTAGATCGCCGCCAAAAAAGTTATAAATTTTCTCAAACAGCACTCTTTTTTGAGCCTTATTTCTTGACTCGACCGCGTTTAAAAGCTCTGGCTCAAAGCCATTTTGCCTAGCTGTGTAGATGAGCGCCTCGACGTCTTTTGGAAAGCAGCTACCACCGTATCCGCAGCCTGGGTAGATGAAGCTATATCCGATCCTTGAGTCGCTGCCGATGCCCTTTCTTACTAAATTTACATCAGCGCCCACGCGTTCGCAGATATTTGCTATCTCGTTTATAAAGCTTATTTTGGTTGCCAGCATCGAATTTGCGGCGTATTTTGTCATCTCGGCTGATTTTACGTCCATGCAAATTAGCCTGTCGTGATTTTTCATAAATGGCTCATAAAGCTCTCTCATCACGCTAAAGCCCCACTCGCTGCTAGCCCCGATAACTACGCGGTCTGGCTTTAAAAAGTCTTCAACTGCCGCACCCTCTTTTAAGAACTCTGGGTTTGAGACGACTTCAAATTTAACCTTTGCATTTCTCTTTTTAAGCTCAGCCTCGATCACCTCATGCACCTTAGCTCCAGTGCCTACTGGAACGGTTGATTTATCTACGACTATTAGTGGTTTGCTTAAATTTTCTCCGATCGATTTTGCCACCGAGAGAACGTATTTTAAATCCGCCTGTCCATCAGCGCCCATAGGCGTGCCAACCGCGATAAATAGCACATCTGCATGCTCTAGCGCCTCAGTTATCTGCGTGCTAAATTTAAGCGAGCCATTTTTGTAGCACTCGCTCACGATATCAGCAAGCCCTGGCTCATATATAGGCACGACGCCGTTTTTTAGCGCCTCGATCTTTTTACTGTCAACATCGACGCAGATCACGCTGTTGCCCATCTTAGCAAAGCATGCACCACTTACTAGTCCAACATATCCAGTTCCGATTACTGCTATTTTCATGCTTATCCTTAAATTCTTTTTTCCCACTCAAGGGCAGTTTTTATGATGAGCGCTAGATCGTCTCTTTTTGGCTTCCAGCTTGTTAGAGAGCGTAGTTTGCTTGCGTTTGAGATGAGGATAGCTGGGTCGCCGTCCCTTCTTGGCGCATTTAACACCTTAAAATTTACCCCGCTTACTTTTTTTGCGGTCTCGATGACCTCTTTTACGCTAAATCCCCTGCCATATCCCACGTTAAAAGTTTCGCTGCCATTTTGACTGATGTAGTCAAGTGCGCTTATGTGGGCGTCCGCTAGGTCGCTAACGTGGATGTAGTCTCTAACGCATGTGCCATCTTTTGTCGCGTAGTCATCGCCAAAGATACCCATGCTTTCGCGCTTGCCAAGGGCAGTTTGCACGGCCACCTTGATAAGGTGCGTGGCGTTTGGATAGTTTTGACCGATAAGCCCCTCTTCGTCTGCGCCTGCCACGTTAAAGTAGCGCAAAATCGCAAATTTAAAATTTTCATTTGAAGAGGCATAATCTTTGATGATCTGCTCACTCATAAGCTTACTTCTGCCGTATGGATTTATCGGATTTGTAGGCGTTGTTTCGCTAACTTCTGCCACGTCTGGCTCGCCGTAAACTGCGGCAGTTGAACTAAATATAAATTTATTTACATTGTAAGTTTTTGCGTATCTTAGCACCCTTGCGACGTTTGCGGTGTTGTTTAGATAGTATTTTAGTGGCTCACTCATACTCTCAAAAACCTCTATAAACGCTGCAAAATGGATGATCGCATCAAATTTGCCATTAGCAAAAATTTCACTTAGATCATCTTCTAAATTTGCATTTATAAATTTAAAATTTCCGATTCTTTGGAGTGCCTCAAGTGCTTTTTGTGAGCCTTTGCAGAGATTATCGATGATGGTTATCTCATCATTGCCTTGCTTTAAAAGTGCTTTTACTACGTGGCTGCCGATGTATCCAGCACCACCTGTTACTAAAATTTTCAAGTTTAAGCCTTTCGTAAAAAGTGGTTAATTTTATCAAAAATAGGGTAAAGCAAAAGTAAAGCAAGGCTTTTGAATAAATTTTAATCCTCTCTAACCCTTAAAAATATTGGAAATCTTGGCTTGCCGTTGGCTGTTAAATTTTGAAATTTATATGTGATGATAGAACCTATCTTTGGGGGATTTTGGCGCTTTTCATCGCTTAGTCCCGATCCTATTTTAAAGATAGCGCCAGATTTTGGTTCACCAGCTTTTTCTTCACCCTGCTTGCCACCAAGCGCTTTGCAGGTAAGCGAGCCAGCAAATTTTGCGTATTTGCCGCTACCTTTATTTATAGCGGTCACTTCACACTCGGAATCTTTAAATTTCTTAAATTTAAGTGCATTTTTGCTTCTTTTTCGCTCGTACGGTGCATTTGGCTCACGCACCACTGCTCCCTCGCCGCCTTTTGCGATGATACTTTCAGTAAATTTCAAAAATTGAGCGTTATCTCGCATTTTTATCTGTTTTATTATGATTAAATTGTGATTTGGCTCATTTTTTAGAAATTTAGCCAAAACTTCAAGCCTATCAAGCAAGCTACCACTTGCCTCAGGCACGTCGAAAATGTGAAATTTAAGCCTGCCCCACGCTTTTTCATCGGGCAACTTATCCATCACTGTTGCTTGAATTTCTTCAAATTTAAGCTCCTTTGCGTAAAGCTCGCCATCGAGCGCAAATTTAGGAAAATTTTTAGTAAAACTTAGCGGTGCATTTAGCTTTTTGCCCTGTCTTGAGAGTAAATTCTCTCCGTCCCAGTAGGCACGCACGCCATCAAGCTTCTCGCTAGCTAGCCAGCCTGAGACGTTTTGATCTTTATACTCGCTAAGGCGCAGCAAATCAAGAGAAAATGCAAAATTTAAAAGGAGTAAAACCGCAAAAATTATTCTAATCAAGCTTTTGCCTTGCAAAAACAATAATTCATATGATCATCTACAACGCCCACACTTTGCAAAAAGGCATAGGTGCTAACAGAGCCTAAAAATTTAAACCCTCGCTTTTTTAGCTCCTTTGCCACAAAGTCTGACATAGGCGTAGTGGCTGGCACTTGCTTGATATCTTGATAGTGATTTATGATCTGCTTGCCGTCAAATTTTGGGTCAAATTTTCTTAGCAAATATCCCCACAAATAGTCATAAAAGCTGCCAAATTCTTTGGTTACTGATAAAAATGCAAGGGCGTTTGCAGAAAGTGATTTTAGTTTTAATCTATTACGGATCAGCCTCTTATTTTGCATAAATTTAGCTATCTCAGCCTCACCGTAAAGCTTGATCTTCTCTGGATCAAAGCCATCAAATGCCTCTCTCATAGCCTCTCTTTTTTGAAGTACTCCATGCCACGAAAGTCCCGCCTGAAAGCCCTCCAGAACTATCATTTCGAAAAATTTTCTATCATCTTTTACGACTTTGCCCCACTCGTTATCGTGGTAAGCTATATCAAGCTCGCCTTTTGCCCATTCGCATCGCCTCATCTGCGTCCCTTAAATCTCAACTCCGTAAAACTCGCAGTACCACTCGACAAATTTAGCCACACCGTCGTTTACTTTTGTATTTGGCTTGTAGTCAAAGTCAGCCACCAAATCGCTCACATCAGCAAATGTCGCTGGCACGTCGCCTGCTTGAAGTGGGAGGAAATTTTTCTTGATCTCACGGCCGATCTTTATCTCAACAGCCTTGATGTAGTCCATGAGCTCAACTGGGCTGTTGTTGCCGATATTATAGACCTTAAACGGCGCTTTTGAAGTGGCAGGATCTGGGTGCTTTGCGTCCCAAGCCGGATTTGGCTTAGCAGGGTTGTCTATGCACTTGATGATGCCCTTTACGATGTCGTCCACGTAGGTAAAGTCACGCTTCATTTTGCCATAGTTAAAAATATCGATAGTTTTATCTTTAAGTGCGGCGTCGACAAACAAAAATAGCGCCATATCAGGGCGTCCCCATGGTCCGTAAACTGTAAAAAAGCGAAGTCCAGTCGTTGGCACGTTAAATAAATGACTATAAGTGTGCGCCATCATCTCGTTGCTCTTTTTGGTTGCTGCGTAGAGGCTTATAGGGTGATTGACCCCCTCGTGCGTAGAAAACGGCATGTTCTCATTTAGTCCATAAACCGAGCTAGAGCTTGCATAGACTAAATTTTTGATCTCATTGTGGCGGCAGCATTCTAGGATGTTCATAAAGCCTGTGATGTTGCTGTCGATGTAGGCTTTTGGGTTTATGAGTGAGTAGCGAACGCCTGCTTGTGCGGCTAAATTTACCACTACATCAAATTTTTCTTTGGCAAAAAGCTCTTTCATAGTCTTTTCATCAGCGAGGTCTGCTTTTATAAATTTTAAATTCGGATGCGTCTTTGAGGTGATCAGCTTACCATAATCTATCTCGCTAGTCTCAAAGCCAGCCGTTTTTAGGCGTGCAAGCTTTAAATTTACGTCGTAATAGTCATTTATAACGTCATACCCAACAACCTCATCGCCACGTGCTATAAGGGCATTTGCAAGGTGAAATCCTATAAATCCAGCTGTTCCAGTTACTAAAATTTTCATATTTTTCCTTTCATTTTTGGCTTATTTTAGTGCAAAAATGTAAATTTACGTATTTAGATCAGGGTGGTCCCAGGTGTTAAATTCGGCCTTTATGTCATCATTTTCTTGCCCTTTGCAACATAGCCACTCAAGCCCCGCACGTCTTTCCATAACAACCTCTTCGTCAAGTCCAGCAACCTTTTTACCGTTTATCCTAGCATCTACACACGCCCAGTGGTAGCGATAAACTAGATCAAGTTTGCTTAAAATTTCATCCAAACTGCGAAGCTTTGAGCGGTTTTTTAGTCCGCCCTCCCTAAAGACATCCATCACAAACTCACAGTCGCAAATTTTATCCATCTCACCGATATCTTCTGCGATGCTAAGAGCCCAAAGCAAGATCCAAAGCGACTCATATTTCCAGCCCATATTTACAGCAGCGTTTATATCAGCTCTGCCCTCTACGACCTCTTTTTCTTTTACACTTAGGTCATTATAAAAATCGCCCAAAAAGTCTTTAGCCCAAGCTATCTCATCTTCACTTAAGTGGCCATTGTCACGAATCGTACAAGCGCACATGATCGCTGTAAATGAGCAAACCGCACGAGCAATGATCTCATCAACGCTTCTTGGCGTAACTTCACTATTGTCATACCTTAGTGGCAGGCTCTCAAGCACAGCCACGCCCTCTTTTTTTAAAATTTTTATGCTCTCATCTTTTCTTTGTTGTGCTGTTTTTGGCATATCCGCACCTTTTTTAAAAATATTAAACACTCCCATTTTTATCCAAAAACTCAGCGTTAAATTTCTCTTCGTTAAAATTTTTACCTAAAAATTTACAGGCTTCGATCATATCAGTTCTTGCTATTTCAAAGCAACTCGTAGCCCCAGGGCTTGGAGTCATATTAAAACTTATGCCCTCGCCTGTGCTTATCTTGCCCTCGCCAAGCTCAAGGCACTTTTTATTACGGTCGATAACTTGCGGTCTTACGCCGCCAAAATTTATAGCATAGCTTAGGTCATTTTCACTTAGGCTTGGTACGATCTTTCTAGCATCTTTTACAAATTCTTTTTTATTGATAAATGGCACTTCAAATAAGAAATTTCTCAAAATATAAGATCTGATGTCGCTATCTTTTAAGAGATTTGTAAAGACTTCAAAGACATTTTTATCAAATTTTAGGCATTTACAAAAGTCAAAAAAGCTTGAACAGCCGTGGTATCTCTCTAGTTTTGGTATGACTAGAGCTGTTGGTCCAAAGCGGGTGTTGCCATTAGCTAGGATATCTGGATCGCCGTGAAGCGCGGCAAATGGTAGCTTATCGTTTTGCACCATATAAACTTTGCCATTTAGTAAGCGTTTTTTTGCAAAGTAAAAGCTTCCAGCAACGGGCAATGTGCTAAGATGAAGTCCATAACCCATTTTGTGAGCCAAAAATAGCGAGTGTCCTCCAGCATCTACTACAACGTAGTTTGCGGTGATCACCTCGCCATCATTTATCTTTATGTGAAATGTATCACCCGCCTTTTTTATATCAGTTACTTCTGAGTTTAGACTGATCTCGTAGCCATCTCCGCCTAAATTCAGCGCATTTTGCACAAGTGAGTTTGCTAAGCCGCCAAAGTCCATCGTCGTAAACTGCCCATTTTGCGTGCCTATGGCGATGATGTTTTCTGGCCTCTCATTACCATTTGTGTCAAAAATAACGTTTGGCTCGATCTGTTTTAACTTCTCTTTGTCATAAATTTCAAGGTAAGGAAAAAGCTCTTTAAAACTCTCATATCTCTCTTTCATGCGCTCTACTTCGGCATCTCCGATAGCTAGTGCCATCTTTTGATGAGCGAACATATATTTGCCATCAAGATTGTATTTTAGAGCATATTTTACTGGCATATTTGCCACACGAGAGACTTTTTTTGCTTTTTCTAGCGTGTAGTTTGTCTCGATATCACCACAATGAATGGTTTGTGAGTTGCCTTTGCCGTTTGAATTTAGAGTAGCCACGCCGTCATATTTTTCTAAAAGTGCGACCTTTTTTATATCGCTAAATGCAGCCAACTCGTAAAAGAGCGCTGTCCCACTAATGCCAGCTCCGACAATTACCACTTCAAAGTGCTTCTGCCTCATTTTTTCTCCCAAAAAAGTTTAGTCGCCAAAATGATACTATATTAATTTTAAAACAAACAGCATAGTGAAAAAAGCTAGAATTTTTATATAAAAGAGAAATTTGGCAAGGCTTTCACCTTGCCTTGAAGTTAAAATTTATAAGATATGTTTACCTTGAAATTTCTACCTGGCTCCCAGTCCACATAGTTTGGATTGCCTGTATAATCAGCCATTCTTTGAGACTGCGAAGCATAAGTTTTATTAAAGAGGTTATAAATTCCAGCATTTATCTCTAGCCCTTTAAATTTACCGCTACTTGGCGTATAGCTAGCATAGATATCGCTAACTGCATAGCTTGGTATCTTAGTAGTTTCATTATCGCCGGCCGATATGGTATTTTTTGAAGCGAAGTAGATTAAGTTGTAGCCTATTAGCGTATCAATGCTAGAAAATGCGTACTCTGCGTTAAATGTGTATTTATCGCCCTGATCGCGGTAACCAATGATATTTGAGGTATAGTAGCCACCGCTTGCCTTAGCGACCCTATCTTTATATTTTACATTTTGATGAGTGTAGCTAGCAGCTAGGCTTAGTGCGTCTAAATTTAGCCTTGCAAGTAGCTCAACACCGCTTATATCAGCACCACCAGCGTTTTTTCTAATCATTATCGGATTTGTTCTACCACCTGCTGCGTTGTTATCGACTATTAAATTTTTATATTTTGTCATGAAGTATTTTGCAGATAAGCTATATGAGCTAGCTTCACTTATATCGCCTTGATATTTTAGACCAGTTTCGTAGCTGTTACCAGTTGTAGGTTTCAGATCTTTGTTAGCTTCCCAGCTTCTGCTTCCGCCTGCCATCATCGACTCCATAACGTCAGGCCCTCTAAAGACTCTTGCGTAGCTTGCAAATGCGTTAAGCCCTTTAAGTATCTCATAATCGAGTGCAAGCGCTGGGGTAAATTCATTAAATTTATAGGTGTAGCTCTTTACATTTCCAGCTCTACCATCGTAGCTTTTTAGCTCGTGGCGAGTGTATCTGATACCTGGAGTAACAGTTAGCGAGCTAAAATTTAGCGCATCTTCTGCATAGATTGAGTAGTTATTTACTTTTTCAGGATAGTGATTATTTGGCTTGTTAAAATTTTTACTTTGGTAAAACTCAGCGCCGTATCTAAACGTCTGTGTCAAAGCACCGGTCTCTACTACACTTTTAGCCTTTGCGTTTATACCGTTTGTTTTTACGCCTAAAATTTTTAAGACTGGATCATCTTTTTTATGCTCAGTGTTGTATACCGTTACATCTAAATTTAGAAGATCACTTGGTTTATACTCGTATTTTAGCGTCGTCGTATCTCGCTCATATTTACGATTATCAACAGCATTTGAATCGCTATACCAGCTACCAAACTCAGCTCTCATTGGATACATGCCTTTAAATTCATTATGCTCTCTTGAGATAGAAATTCTATGCGCATCAAGGAAGCTGTAACCAAGCTTTAAAAGATAGCTAAGATCGTTTCCGTCGCCGCCTATCTTTCTTTTGTTGCCGCTTTTGCCGTAGTCGTAGCCCTTGTGATTAATAGCAGCTATAAAGTCAAGCCCTTCAACCGGCGCGGTAAATAGCATAAGGCCTTGAGAAAATTCGCTGTTATTTGAGGCGTATCCTGTTTTTATCTTTGCGCCGATGATTTCGCCGCTTTCTAGCAAGTCTTTTGCGTCAACCGTTTTAAAGGCGACCGAACCGCCAAGTGCACCTGAGCCGTTTACCACTGATCTTGAGCCAACCTCGACATCAACAGCTTTTATAAGATCTGGATCGATCAGCAAGTCAGCGTTGTGGTGAAATGTATTTCCGTTTTGTTTTGCGCCATCTATCGTGATATTTAGACCACGGTCGCTAACGCCCCTCATATAAATTTTTTGATTCATGCCGTTTGTTCCGCCAACATAAACACCAGGAATATCTCTCATTACGTCTTTTACTAGGCCAGCGTTTCTAGTTGAAATTTTGATGTCATCAACGCCATATCCGCCACTACTACTTGTTACCTCAACTCCGCTTAATACGCTCTCGTCTGCCCCATTTGCACAAACTGCTATGCTTGCTGCAAGAGAGAGTTTAAATAAGCTTTTAAATCTCATATTTTCTCCTAATTTGGTTATTAAAATTACTATTTTAATTTTATAGTATAATTTTGAGATTGAATATTATAATTTTAAGTATAAATTTTGGATAAATTTTTGAGTTTTTTGGCAAAAATATAAACTATTTTTAAATTTTAATTATCTAATAAATTAATTAGATTCTGAGATAAGGAACGAAATTATATAATTTTATCAAGGTAGTAAATAAGGTTAATTTTTAACAGAAAATTTCTTACAAGTATAAAAATTCTTAAATTTTGTAGATAATTTTTATCAAGAAAGGCTTAAGAAATCTAAAATAAATTTTGCTTTTTAGTATTTAGAATTATTTTTATAAACACTCTTAAGTAAATTATGAAAAAATTTTATAAATTTTAAATAAGATAGAGCGAAACTCTTGGATCTAATAGAAGTAACATACAAATTTATTAGAAGCCCTTGAAGGCAAAATTTGAAAATTCATTCATGCAAATACTATTTTTTCATATCTTTTAGTCTTAGACTCACGTTGATGTCTTGTCAAAGTATCGGCAGTAGTACAAATATCATCCTATCAAGGCTAAAATTTTTCACATCTTCACGCCAGTCATCCCAGTGGTAAAGCTCATAAAATTTTCGATATTTCGCCGCAAAGCGCCCAGTATAAAAACTACGAGTAGCCAAGCTACGTATCCTCCCATTTGCCACTATCTGGCACGCAGTAAAAGGCATTGCCAGCTTTGCCACCAAAGGCGCCGCCATTTACCGCGAAAAATCCGCCCAAAACATCGTCTGCCACGAGCAAGTAGCCAGGCATCTGCCCTGCTTCGCTAAAGCTTTTGCCAAGGTTAAAGCTGTAAATTCCGCGCTTCATCTGCTCACATCCTGAGCCAAGCAGGCGCAACCAACCGCCATCTATCACTATGCCGCCGCACCCATAAACAAGCGCTCCCATCGGCGAGCGAGTGGTTACCTGAAGCCCCAAAAGCTCCTTTTGCGCCCTGCTCTCATCGCGAGGCAAAATTTCATAGTCATTTTTAGCCTCTTTTAGCCACTCTTCGATCAGCGCCCAGCCTGGCTCATTTGTGTCTATAAGCTCGTCTAAAGCTCTCATTTTCTGTCCTTGCTATAAATTTGGTGAAATTTAAAAGAAGAATTTGGCGAGTCGCCCCGCCAAATTTATATAGGTAGATTATTTTGCGTCCCAAGCTAGGATCGTGTTGCCCTCGGCGTCGGTAGCCACGTCGCCCATGCCCATGATGTTGTAGCCGCAATCTACGTAGTGAACTTCGCCTGTTACGCCGCTAGCTAGGTCGCTAAGTAGGTACATAGCGCTGTTGCCGACGTCTTCAGTGGTGACGTTGCGTTTTAGTGGGCTGTTTACTTCGTTGTAGCGCAAGATCATCCTAAAGTCGCCTATACCGCTTGCGGCAAGCGTTTTAATTGGGCCTGCGCTGATCGCATTTACGCGGATGTTTTTAGCGCCAAGGTCGTGTGCTAGGTAGCGGACTGAGCTTTCAAGTGCTGCTTTGGCAACGCCCATTACGTTGTAGTGTGGCACAAATTTTGGTCCGCCAAGATATGTAAGAGTGAGCACCGAGCCGCCCTCTTTTAGCACTGGCAAAACCGCGCGAGTAAGGCTTAGCAGCGAGTAGACGCTAGTGCCCATCGCTATGTCAAATGCCTCTTTTGTGGTGTTTACAAACTCGCCCTCAAGTGCCTCTTTTGGTGCGTAAGCCACAGCGTGCACGACAAAATCGATCTCGCCAAGGTCTTTTTTGATTTGATTTGCAAGCCCGTCTAGGTGAGCTTGGTTATTTACGTCAAGCTCGTAGACAAATTTGCTACCAAACTCTTCAGCGATCGGCTCTACGCGCTTTTTAAGAGCGTCGTTTAGGTATGTAAATGCCATCTGTGCACCTTGATCGTGACAAGCTTTTGCGATGCCGTAAGCTATTGACTTGGCGTTGGCGACACCGACGATCAGACCTTTTTTACCTTTTAGTATCATCATTTCTCCTTTTATTTTGTTTGACTTTTAAGCGATATTTAAATTTTAAACCAAATTTAATAGCGGCAGTATCGTGAGATGAATTTTAATGTTGTGTAGAAATTTTAGGTCCAGACTAGGCAAATAGCCTGTCGCAGACTTAAAATTTCGAACTCATTAAAAGGCGCTCACGAGACAACGCGTATCAAATTTAAAAAATTATTCGCATCCCAGCTGGCTGTGCCTACCAAAACCCCATCGCAGCTTTTTATACCTGCGATATCAGCGATGTTTGCTGCATTGACGCTTCCGCCGTAAAGTAGCGGTACGCTCGTCTGCTCGCGGATGAAATTTAAAACTCCTTCGATCTGCTCCGCACTCGCGCTCTTGCCCGTACCTATCGCCCAAATTGGCTCGTAGGCGATCAGCAGCCGCTCGTGGCCAAGGTCGATATTTTTTAGCTGTTCTGCCAAAAACTCTTTCGTGCCGCCAGCTTCTTTCACGCTCAAATTTTCGCCGATGCAGTAAACGATCTGCCAGCCAGCCTTTGCGGCAAAATCGAATTTAACGCGCAAAAGCTCCTCGCTCTCGCCAAGCTCCCTCCGTTCGGAATGCCCGATCAGTACGCTTTTTACGCCAAACTCATCCAGCATCGCCTTGCCGATCTCGCCGGTGTGAGCGCCGCTTTCGCACGGGTAGAAATTTTGCGCGCCAAGTTTAAATTTATGAGCCGCGCCATCAAGCGCGCTAAACGGGGGGAATACCGTCACGTCGTCGTTTGCGCTTAAATTTGCGTCTAAAATTTGAGCGTATTTAGCAAAGCTTTCTCTCGTATGATTGCACTTTAAATTTGCTAAAAACCTCACTCCGCAGCCTTTCTAAGCGGTTTTATGCCTGGCAGCTCCTTGCCCTCGATAAGCTCCAGACTAGCGCCGCCTCCAGTCGAGATAAAGGTCATCTCGTCGGCATCCCCGGCGCGCTCGACCACGTCGGCCGTATCGCCGCCGCCAACGACCGTAGTCGCGTGAGTGTCGATGATGGCGTGGCTCATTTTGATGCTACCTTTGCTAAATTTATCCATCTCAAAAACGCCCATCGGTCCGTTCCACCAGATAGTTTGTGCGTCGGCGATGACCTCTTTAAAGAGCCTAATCGACGCAGGTCCAATATCTAGTCCCATCCAGCCGCTAGGTATTTCTTGGGCGGGGACGAATTTCACCGCGCTTTCAGCTGAAAAGGTCTGGGCTGCGACGACGTCCACCGGTAGGTAAATTTTAACGCCAAGCTCCCTGCCCTTGCGTAAAATTTCGCGTGCGTCCTCGATGAGATCTTCTTCAAGAAGCGAATTTCCTATATTTTCGCCGAGCGATTTTAAAAACGTAAAGGCCATGCCGCCGCCGATTATCAGCTTATCCACGCGCGGAAGCAGGTTGTGTAGGGCTTGCAGTTTGCCGCTTACCTTGCTGCCGCCGACGACCGCGACGAACGGGCGCGCAGGGTGTTTGATGAGATTTTGAGCGAAATTTATCTCTTTTTGTAGCAAAAATCCCGCCGCCTTATGCTTCTCGTCGTAAAATTTAGTGATCGCTTCAACCGATGCGTGCGCTCTGTGGCAGACGCCAAACGCGTCGTTTATGTAAAATTCACCAAATTCTGAAAGCTCTTTTGCCAAAGTTTCATCGTTTTTGGTCTCGCCCTTTTCAAAGCGTAAATTTTCAAGAAGCAAAATCTCGCCGGGCTTCAGTGCGGCGACTTTGGCTTTGGCGTCCGCGCCTATTACGTCCTCGGCAAATATCACGTCTCTATCAAGCAGCCTTGAAAGCCTCTTTGCTACGCCTCGCAGCGAAAATTTCTCCTCAAAGCCGTTTTTAGGGCGCCCGAGGTGGCTGGCCAAAACCACGCTGCAGCCGTTATCCAGGCAATAGCGGATCGTAGGGATCGCCGAGCGTATGCGGCGGTCGTCGGTGATGTTTAAAAACTCGTCCATCGGCACGTTAAAATCGCACCTGACAAATACCTTCGCGCCGCCGAGCTCAAGATCGTTGATCGATAAAATTTCACTCATTTTTCACCCTTTAAATTTACTTCGTAGCCACGATCTTAGCAAGATCGACGAGCCTTGTCGAGTAGCCCCACTCGTTGTCGTACCACGCAAAGACCTTCACCATATCGCCCGCAATAACCTGCGTAGTGTCGCTCGCTACGATACTGCTATATGCGCTCGTGCAAAAGTCGCTGCTAACCCTATAATCGTCATCGACGAATAAAATTCCCCTTAAATTCGACTCAGCAGCCGCTCTAAACGCCTCGTTTATCTCCTCTTTGCTAGCCGGTCTTTTTAAAACCGCCGTTAGATCGACCATGGAGACGTTAGCGACCGGCACGCGCACGCTTTGTCCGTGCATCTTGCCGTTTAGCTCGGGAAGTACTTTTGCGATCGCTTTTGCGGCTCCGGTGGTCGTAGGCCCGATATTTAGGGCCGCAGCGCGCGAGCGGCGGAAGTCTTTGGCCTTTACGTCTACTAGGCTCTGACCGTTGGTGTAGGCATGGATCGTAGTCATGAGCCCTTTTACGATGCCAAATTTATCGTTTAGCACCTTTGCGACGGGAGCTAGGCCGTTTGTGGTGCAGCTTGCGTTTGAAACGATCGCTTCGCCTGCATATTTATCGTCATTTACGCCGACTACGAACGTCGCCGTGTCGTCTTTTGCCGGAGCGCTCATGACGACTTTTTTGATACCGCGAGCTAGATAGGGCTCGCATTTTTCGGTAGTCAAAAACTTGCCCGTACACTCCAAAACCACGTCCGCGCCGTAGTCTGCGTAGTTAAGCTCGTTTAGATCTCTTGTTGAAAAAACTCTTATCTTTTTACCATTTACTTCTATAAATTCGTCGTTTATCACCTTAACGTCTTGTTTAAATTCGCCGTGTACGCTGTCGTATTTGAGCAAATACCTCGTCATATCCCTTGTTGCGGTGTCGTTGATAGCGACAAGCTCAACGTCGTCTCGCTCTAAAATAATACGAGCAGCGCACCTGCCGATACGCCCGAAGCCGTTTATTGCTACTTTAACTGACATCTTAGCTCCTTTTGATATAATTACGCCTAATTCTACAAAAAAGAATTTTAAAACAAATATAAACAAGGCACTTTAATAGATGAAGTTAGCACTTTTTGGCGGGAGCTTTGATCCGGTTCATTTAGGACACGATAGCATTGTGAAAATGGCACTAAATAGCCTTGATATCGACAAGCTCATCATCATGCCAACTTTTATAAGTCCCTTTAAGAGCGAATTCTCAGCTCCGCCAGAGCTTCGCCTAAAGTGGATAAGAGAAATTTGGGGCGACCTAGAGAAGGTCGAGATTTCTGACTATGAGATAAATTTAGCTCGCCCTGTGCCTACCATAGAGACGGTCAAGTATTTGTATGAGAAATTCAAGATAGAAAAATTTTATCTCATAATAGGCGCGGATCACCTAGCCACGCTTGATAAGTGGCACGGGTACGAGGAGCTAAAAAGCTTAGTGCAGTTTGTGATCGCTAAGCGCAATCACATAGAAATTCCACAAAATTTACAAAAAATGGACGTGCATGTGGATGTTAGCTCGTCACAGATCAGGCACCAAAAGGGGCTTGATGAGCTGCCCAGCAAGATAAAAGATGAAGTTATAAATTTTTACCAAGGATTAAAAATGCAAGAGAGATCGATGCAAGAGCGCACCGAAAGTATAGTTAAGGTTTTAGACGCAAAAAAGGCTGAAGAGATACAAGTGTTTGATATGAGTGGGGATGATTATTTCGTAAAAGCCGTAGTTATCGCTACAACGCTTGGTGAGAGGCATGCTTACTCACTGAGCGAGGATCTAAAAGAGGAGCTCAAGCCTCTTGGAGAAAAATTTATAGGTACGGAGAGTTCGCCTGATTGGATAGTGATGGACCTTGGCGACATTTTGATACATCTTTTAAGCCCAGCTTACAGAGCAAAATACAACATCGAAGAATTTTTGCAAAAGCTAAAAACTAGCAAAGAGTCTTAACAAAAACAAGCGATGAGCAAATAAGCCATAAAAATATAAAAAATGCTAGCAAAAATGGCTTTTTGCCCGTCGCTTTAAATATACTCCTATCTATCCCAAACCCCAAAGCACACATCGCAACACAAAGACAGATGCTAGCGGCTAGCTTTAAAATTTGCACCAAATTTTCAGGGAAAAATGGCAAAGATCTAACGCATATCGCCACTAGGAAAAATAGCGCAAACCATGGTATGCTCTTTAGCTTTGAGCCACCACTATTTTGGCTTAAATTTAAGAAATTTAGTAAAAACAAAAATGGCACAAGCATGATTACGCGAAGCATTTTTATAATGACGGCAGTGCTACTTGCTGTGCTGTCAAATGCTGCTGAAGCTGCCACTACATGGGCTACTTCGTGAAGTGAGCCACCTATAAAAAAGCCGGTTTGGTGTGGCGTGAGAGCTAGAAAATTGGTGATAAATGGATAGATAAACATACCGATCGTCCCAAAAAGTACCACCGTACAAATGGCAATAGCAAGCTTGTTTGCGTCTGCTTTTATCTCATTTTGAGTAGCCATGACAGCAGCTGCGCCACATATGCTAGCCCCTGAGCCAATGAGCACAGCACTATCCTTGCTAAGTCCCAAAGCTTTGGCGGCAAAAAGCGCAAAGCAAAAGGTCGCAAAGACCATAAAAGCTACATATATCACACCAAGGGTGCCGACACTTGCGATCTCGCTAAGGCTTATATTAAAGCCAAAAAGTATGATGCCAAGCCTTAAAATTTGCTTTCCAGCAATCGCTACGACACCACTAGATTTTAAAATTTGAGTCTGTTTGGTAAAAAGATTTGCAAAAATGGCGCCTAAAACGATGGAGATGATGAGTGGGCTAGTGTGAAATTTAGCTAAAAGTGTATTTGAGAGCGTAAAAGAGACGGCACAAATCAGCGATAAAACTAACACAGCGAAAAATTTATGAGACATATTTTAACCTTAATATATTTTTTAAAAATGCAATTAGCACGTTTGGGTATAATTAGACGAATTTTATAATGCAAATTTAAAATAAAGATAAAGGGATAGGCCTATGATCATCCTTGGCGAAAAATATACTTTTACCAGCCTAGAACTAGAAAAGCTTAGAAAGAAATTTGGTCAAGTAAATTTTTTATCCCATGAAAATAGCGACGCAAAAGCCTTGCGAAACGCACTAGAAAATCTCATAAAATCAGGCGATCAAAGGCTGATCGTGCTAAATACCGCAAAGCCAGTTGATGGCAAACTGGTGAGATTTCTCACGCTTTTGCAGTTTAAAACGAAGTATAAAAAGATAAAATTTCTAAACGTAGAGAATTTTTTAGAAATTTATCTACAAAAATGTTATATCCCAGAAAATGGCGAAAATCTTAATTTTTTAGATGAGATAAGGCCTTATGGTGCCTTTGATTACGCACTGAAGCGAATGATCGATTATGCTGGCTGTTTGATACTTTTTCTCTTGCTTTTTGGTCTAAAATTTTATGTAAAGAGAAAGATAGACGAGCAATCGCCTGGAAGTCTTTACTTTTTACAAAGTAGAGTTGGGCTAGATAACAAGGAATTTGAGTGCATTAAATTTCGCTCGATGATGGAAGATGCCGAGAAAGATGGAGCAAAATTTGCTAGCGAAAATGATGAGAGAGTATTTGAGTTTGGCGAATTTATGCGAAAAACTCGTATAGACGAGGTGCCGCAGTGTATAAATGTCTTTCGAGGACAAATGCATCTGATAGGTCCAAGGCCTGAGCGAAGACACTGGATAAATTTCTTTGAAAAAGAGATCCCTTACTACAATGAACGCCACATCGTTCGCCCAGGGATAACTGGCTGGGCGCAGGTGAACTACCCTTATGGCTCAAATACACACGACGCCAAACAAAAACTAATGTATGATCTTTACTATATCAAACACTGGTCACTTTGGCTGGAGATAAAGATCATAGTAAAAACTATCGCGATTATATTTGAGAAAAAAGGCGTTTAAATTCTCAAGAGCATCATGAGTTTGAGATATTTTTAAATAAACCTTTTTTCAAATTTAATTTTGTTGCGTTTAGTCAGAATAAATACAAATTCTACATCCTATCTTTAGCTGTAATTCCCATTATATTAAATGCTGTTTTTATCGAGATAGCGACAACTGCAAAAACTTTTAGCAAGCTATCTTCGTTTTCATTTCCAACCACACGGTTTTCGTTATAAAATTTATGAAAACTAGCAGCTAGGGACTTCAGATAGTCTGGGATCTTTTGAAGCTGCCTTGAGATAAAAGCGTCCTCTAAAATTTCAGGCAAGATTAGCGCCTCAAAAAGTAAATTTCTAGCATTTTCATCTAGGCATTCGAAGTTTGCATTGATTACATCTTGAACATTTTTCCCAGCCTTTGTAAAGACTTGATTTATCCTAGCATGAGCATAGTTTATATAAAAGATAGGATTTGAGCTATCTTCTTTTTTAAGCTCATCCACGTCAAATTCCAAACTACTCGTATTTGCCTTGCTTATAAAGATAAATCTAAGCGCCTCAGCACCGATCTCACTTACGATATCGCTCATCAGCACGGCATTGCCAGCGCGCTTGCTCATCTTATACGGCTTGCCATCTTTTAGTAGACTAACCATCTGCATAAGTATCACTTCAAGCTTGTTTTCATCGTATCCAAGGAAATTTATCGCAGCCTTTAGCCTTGCGATATATCCATGGTGGTCTGCACCCCAAATGTTTATGTAGTGGTCGAAATTTTTCTCAAATTTGGCGTTATGATAGATAATGTCGCCAGCTAGATATGTCGGTCTACCATCATTTCTAACCACAACCCTATCATTGTCATCGCCAAGCGTGGTTGAAGCGATATAAGTAGCGCCCTCTTTTTCATACATTTGATTTGAACGTTTTAGCTTGTTTATAGTTGGCTCTAAGCCATCATAAAGAGCTTTCTCGCTAGCCCAGCTCTCTATAAATATCCCAACGTCCGCTAAATCTTTTTTAATGATCTCAAGCACGATATCCTTGCCAAACTCGGCAAGCTCGAGGTTTCTACTTTCATCATAAAAAATTTCCTTGCCAAATTTCTCATTTGCAAGTTTGGCAATATCTAAAATATAATCGCCTCGGTAGTATTTCTCTGGATAGACGACGCTTTCGTTAAAAAGCTGCTCTTTTGCCGAAAGCGATATCGAAGTGCCGAGCAGATCGATTTGATTGCCAGCATCGTTTATATAGTATTCTGTTGAGATAGCGTAGCCAAGTCTTTTGCCAAGTCTTGCCAAAGTATCGCCGTAAACTGCGCCTCTAACATGCCCGATGTGAAGCGGCCCAGTTGGATTTGCACTGATGTATTCTATTAAATAGCTATCTTTTTTCGTATCTTCTTTTGCAAAATTTTCGCTATCTAGCAAAATTTGCTTTGAAATTTCATCTAAAAATTCGCTTTTTAGCTTGAAATTTAAATATCCATTTACCGCACTGGCTTCGACTATCTTACTGCCACTAAATTTATCGGCAAACTCGCTAGCTATCATAGCTGGCGACTTTTTTAGCTCCTTTGCAAGGCTAAAAAGAGGCGTTGCATAGTGGGCTAAATTTTTATCCTTCGGCTTTTCAAGCACAAATTCACGCTCTAAAACCTTTGAAATTTCAGCTTTTATTTTATTTTTCAACTCTAAAACCTATGCGTTTTTAGTTGTTTCTTCTATTTTTTGACTATCGGCATTCTCTTCTTTATGCTCGACTTTCTCACTTTTTTCAGGGGTTGTATCCTCCATCTCAGCTTTAAAAGTCTTTATGCCTTTGCCTAGTCCTTTTGCAAGTTCTGGGATCTTCTTCGCTCCAAAAAGTAAAACAATAATCGCTAAAACAACTAGCCAGTGACCAATACTAAAAGAACCCATTTTTTCTCCTCAATAAATTTTTCAAAATGTTATCATAAATTCCTGAATTTCTAGCAATCTATCCACTCATCAATAACGCGTCTTAAGTCTATTTTCGCGCTTTTTAACCTCATCGCTCTAAGAATTGATTTTAGACCCTTATAACTCTTTTCAATGTCATCATTTACCAAAAAATAATCATATTCTAAGATGTGCTCCATCTCACCAACCGCGTTCATTAGGCGATTCTCTATCGTTTCGTCGCTATCAGTTCCGCGGTTTTTCAAGCGTTTTTTAAGCTCTTTTTTATTTGCAGTCGTGATAAAAACTGAAGTTATGTAGCTTCTAAATCTCTCAAGTGCGATGTGAAAACCCTGCACGTCTATGTCAAATATAACTATCTTTCCAGCCTCAAGTGCTGCTAAAACTGGCTTTAGACTCGTTCCATAATAGTTTTTATGCACCTGCGCCCATTCTAAAAATTCGCCCTTTTCTATGCCACTTTTGAACTCATTTTCTTTTATAAAATAGTAATCCACCCCATCGACTTCGCCTTCTCTTTTTGCTCTAGTCGTGCTTGAAATAGAAAAATAAAGATCCTTCTCTTCCTTTAAAAGACGACCCAAAAGCGTACTTTTCCCACTTCCACTAGGCCCAGAAACTACTAAAATTTGTCCTTGCAACTACTTTTCCTCAAAACTTATATTTATCTTTATGTTCATATCTTTTAGCACATCTCTTAGCGAGCTTTCGTTTAACGACTCATGGACGTGTTTTGTGATCTTTTTGGTTAGCTCTTCTTTATAGTCAGCATCGATTTTTGTTTCATCGCATGAGCTAGTTTGTGGTGCATTATTTAATCCAAATGCTGCTTGCATCGTATTTTCATCTATTTCCTCAATAGACGCTACATCAAAATTTAGGCTACCCAACGTCTCTTCTTTAAAATTTTCTTCCTCAAACACCTCATCTACCATGCCTAGATCTTCTTGAGCAAGGACTTCTTCAGAAATTTCTTCATGATCTTCTTTAGCTGGCTCTTTTTCAAGGTCTATATCTTCACCCAAAGAAATGTCCTCTGCTTCTTTGGTAGATTCTTCATCTATATCTTCCTCTAAATTTTGGCTAGCTTCATCTATCAAATTTGCCTCGCTGCTTTCAGGCTCAAAATTTTCATCATTGCCAAAATCAGTCTCTAGCTCATCAAAATTTTCGCTATCTTCGCTAGCTTCTTCGTTTAGCTCTTTATCCAAAGACTCGATCTCGCTGAGCTCTTTTTTACTTTGGCTTATATCATCTACAAAGTCTTCATTAAGCTCGGCAGTTTCTAAATTTTGAGAATTTTGCTCGACCATTTTATCAAGCTCGTTTTTCGCCTCTTCATCCGCCAAGTCACTCTCGTCCATATCATCTATCTCATCTACAAGTGAACTAAGCTCATCAAAGTTATCACTATGCTCTTCTTTTATCACGGGTGGCTCATTGTTTTGTTCTAAGGATTTGTCTATATCTTCTGAATCAGCCATATATTTGCTAGCTATGTCATTTATCATATCATCATCTATGAGTTCAGTGTCTGTTTCATCAAAACTGATATCTTTATCCTTTAAATCCTCGGTCTCTAGCTCACTTAGCTCCTCTTTTAAAAACTCATCATCTAAAGCCTCATTATCAAATTTATCTGCCTTATCATCTTCTTTTGCTAAATTTTCAAGACCCATGTCAATTTCTGGAAGCTCAAAATTTTCTAAATCATCAAAGTTTTTATTGCTTTCGTCAAAGTCATTAAAATTTGCAGGCTCATCTAGTCCAAGCTTAAGTTCTTTATCATTGTCAGTATCTTTATTTTGTTCAAATAAACTAATAAATTCTGTTGGTAAAAAGGGCTTTTCAAGCATAACATCAGCAAAATCAGGCTTTTCACCGCCTCTAGGTGCTAGATACATTATCTTTTGATTTAAATTAACATCGCTGCTATCCATATCACTATCGATGATAATATAATCAAATTGATCTCCAACACTATTAACATCGTCAAATTCGCTATATTCTATGCCTAGCTTATTTAAACTTAACGTTATAAGGCGAGAAACTGCGGGGTTTTTGTTTACAAGTGCAACTTTCATGATCCCTCCTTGAAGAGCTTGAGGCTGTATTTTATGATAAATTTCATTGCTATTTACTTAAAAAAATAGTGCTGGCATATCGTTTAAAATCTGCACCATCATATCAGTTATGATTTTTATAATGCCAGCTAAAATAGCTATCAAAACCGAAAAGCCGATACTTACCTTAATAGGATAACCAACGACTAATAAGTTAAATTGTGGCATAGTTTTCATAAGCATTCCAAAAATAGCATCTGAAAGTATAGAAAGCGCGATAATAGGAAAAGCCAGAACAAATCCAAACATAAAAAGATTTCCAAAAAGCTTTATAGCGTAGCTCATCACACCACTTCTTGGATAAAAATCTCCAAGCGGTATAGCAGAAAGTGAAGTGGAATAAAACTGTAATATCAAATGGTGCCCATCAAGCATCAAAAATGCAAGAAGTGCGATAAAATTTAAAATATTTGCGATCACTGGCGAATTTGTACCAGTTTGCGGATCAAGCACTGAAGCCATCGAAAAACCCATAATCATAGAGATCTGCTCGCCAGCCATTTGAAGTATAGCAAAAACGATATTTAGCAAAAGCCCAGCGCAAAGTCCAAGCATGGCCTCACTTAAAATTTCCATGATCAAAAAATTTATAGCATGCTCATGGGCGTGTGAGAGCGGGAAAAGTACAACACAAAGGGCAAAAACTAGTAAAGTTTTTACGCTAAGCGGGATTTGATTGTGAGAAAAAAATGGAAAAAATACGATAAGCCCACTAAGACGCGCAAAAAGGAGCATAAATATTATGACTTTATCCGCTCCAAAAAACTCGACTAGTTCCATCCTCTTATATTAACGCCTCGTCCATCTCAGCTGGAATTTCAAGCCCCATGATCTTTAAAACACTAGGAGCGATATTGTTTAGACCGCCGTTTTTTACTTTTTTTACGCCATCAGCCATCACAAAACAAAAGACATCATAAGTCGTGTGGTTTGTCAGTAGCTCACCGCTGCTATCACGCATCTCTTCGCAGTTTCCGTGATCGCTAGTGATGATCATCGCATAGTTTTTCTCTTTTGCTTTAGTGTAAATTTCTCCAAGAGCAGTGTCTACCGCTTCAACTGCCTTTATAGCGGCCTCATAGTTGCCAGTGTGCCCTACCATATCGCCATTTGCGAAATTTACAACGATGAAGTCTTGCTCGTCATCCATACCTTTTAGCACGGCTTTGCAAACCTCAGCAGCGCTCATCTCTGGCTTTTCGTCGTAGGTTTTTACTTTTGGACTAGGGATGAGCACCCTCGTTTCGTTGCTGGCTAGCTCCTCGACGCCGCCATTAAAGAAAAATGTTACGTGGGCATATTTTTCAGTCTCAGCCGTGTGAAGCTGCCTTAGTCCAGCCGCTGCTATGACCTCGCTTAGAGTGTTGTTTATCTTTTTATTTTTAAATAGCACTTCAAAATTAAAATTTGCGTCGTATTCGGTCATGGTGATTAGATTTTTGATAGCAAAAGGTCGCTCAAACTCACTAAATTTCTCCTCGCCCAGAGCCTGGCAAATTTCTCTTGCTCTATCATTTCTAAAATTTATAAAGATCACGCCGTCATCTTCGCCTATGCCTTTAAAGCCATTAAAGCTTGCTGGCTTTACAAACTCATCTGTCACGCCCTCATCGTAGCTTTTTTGTAGATACTCACTTGGCGATAAGCTGCTTAAATTTGCTCCATTTACCAAGCTATCATAAGCCTCTTTTACGCGCTCCCAGCGTTTGTCCCTATCCATCGCGTAAAATCTTCCACAAAGGGTCGCTACTTTAAATTTAGCTTCCAAGCTTTTTATGAAATTTATGCCACTATTTGGACTAACGTCGCGTCCGTCGGTGATAGCGTGAGCAAAAACTTCGCAACCATTTTTACTAGCAAGCTCGCACATACCATCAAAATGCTCCATATGTGAGTGCACGCCACCATCGCTATAAAGCCCTATGACGTGGATCTTCTTGCACTTTTTAAAAAGAGCTTTTAGGGCTTCATTTTCTGATATCGAGCCGTCAGCGAAGCTGCGTGAAATTTTGATCAAATTTTGATACAAAACTCGTCCGCTTCCTATGCACATATGCCCTACTTCGCTGTTTCCCATCTGCCCTTCAGGTAGTCCCACAGCGTTTCCAGAAGTTTTTATAAGTGAGTTTGGAATTTCTTTAAAAAATTTCTCGTAATTTGGCTTTTTAGCCGCCTCAAATGCGTTAAATTTACCGCTTTTATTAAATCCAATACCATCAGTTATTATTAAAATAGTTTTTTGACTCATTTTGAAAATTTATCCTTAATTTTAGATAATTTTTAAGGCCATTATACTAAAATTGCTTTTTTTAAAAATAAAGGCTCTCATGTTTTACTATATCTATGAAATTTTAAATTTTAATATCTTTCAATATATCACCGTCCGTGCTGGTATCGCTTTTTTCATCGCTTTTGCACTCACAACTTATTTGATGCCCAAATTTATCACTTGGGCAAAGGCAAAAAACGCCGCCCAGCCTATCTATGAGCTTGCCCCACAAACTCACCAAAAAAAGGCCAAAACGCCGACCATGGGCGGACTTGTCTTTGTCTTCACAGCCGTACTTTCCACGGTAATTTGTGCAAGGCTTGATAACGCATTTGTCTTAACATCTCTCTTTTGCCTAGTTTGCTTTACACTGCTTGGCTACAAGGACGATTACAGCAAAATTTTAGGAGCAAAAAACCACGCCGGCCTAAGCCCAAAAGCAAAGCTTTTTTTTCAATTTTTAATAGCCTTTGTTATTTCTATTTTTTTATATGCAAGTCACGAGCTTAGCACCGAGTTTTATCTACCTTTTTTTAAGCAACCTATTTTGGATTTAAGAATTTTTGCCATTTTCTTTTGGACACTAGTCATAGTCGCTGCTTCAAATTCGGTAAATTTAACAGACGGGCTTGACGGGCTAGCTACAGTGCCATCTATATTTTCGCTTCTAACACTTGGCGTTTTTGCTTACATCTGCGGACACGCTGTTTTTAGCTCATATTTACTCTTGCCAAAGATCATAGGCGTTGGTGAAAGCGTTGTTGTCTCTTCAGCCCTAATTGGTTCATTGATGGGCTTTTTGTGGTTTAACTGCCATCCAGCCGAAGTCTTTATGGGCGATAGCGGTAGTTTGAGCGTTGGAGCATATATCGGTTTTATGGGCGTTGCGACAAAAAATGAAATTTTACTTATCATCATCGGCCTCATCTTTGTTGTTGAGACTCTAAGCGTTATCTTACAAGTGGGCAGCTTTAAAATTTTCAAACGTAGAATTTTTCTCATGGCGCCTATACATCACCATTTTGAGATAAAAGGCTGGGCGGAAAATAAGATCATCGTTCGCTTTTGGATCATCGCACTTTTAGCAAATCTAATCGCACTAACTGCGCTAAAGATCAGATAAGGAAAGTCATGAGAAAATCGCTATTTGGCTACGGTGGCACGATAAAGGCGATCGCAAAGAATTTCACAAAAGACGGCCTTTGGGATATCTATGATGATAAATTTAGTGAAATTTCAAAAGATGAGTTTGGCAACACTCTTTTGCCAGTTAGCGAATTTGATCCAGCAAAAAGCAGCCTAGAGATACCAAGTCCGGGTATCCCGCCTCATCACAAGCTTATTAAAAAAGCTAGAAATTTGGTAAGCGAGTATGACTATTTTTATGAAATTTATAAAGAAAATCTGCCATTTAATATCTGGATAAGTGGCACAAACGGCAAGACTACGACCACAAAGATGACGCAGCACCTACTAGAGAGCAAGGGCTCAGTCATGGGCGGTAATGTTGGTATCGCACTAGCAAATTTAGATCCGCACGCTAAAATTTGGATACTAGAGACTAGCTCATTTACCCTGCACTACACAAAGCGCGCCGCACCAGGTATCTACGTGCTTTTGCCCATCACTCCAGATCATCTAAGCTGGCATGGCGACATGAGCGAGTACGAAAAGGCTAAGCTAAAGCCGCTTGCTAGCATGAGCGAAAGCAGCGTGGCGATCGTGCCTGAAATTTACGCCAATACGCCAACAAAGGCAAAAGTGATCGCTTACAAAGACGAGAGCGATCTGGCTAAATTTTGCGGTGTAAGCGTAGATGATATAAATTTCAAAACGCCATTTTTACTTGATGCACTGCTTGCATTAGCGGTGGAGAAAATTTTATTTGACCGATGCGATGTCGCGCTTTTAAATACCTTTGTTATTGAAGCAAACAAGCTCGAAGAATTTAATGATAAAAATGGCAGAATCTGGGTCAATGACACAAAAGCGACTAACATAGACGCGAGCATACAGGCCGTTAAACGCTACAAAGATCATTTCATACATCTAATACTTGGTGGCGATGATAAGGGTGTTGATATGACGCCACTTTTTGAAGGCTTAAAGAGTTTAAGAGTAAAAATTTACGCCATTGGCTCAAATAGTGACAAACTCATGAAATTAGCGACTAAATTTGGCATACCGGCTTTAAAATGCGATTTTTTACAAAATGCTGTCAATGAGATAAATAAAGAGCTAAAGACTAGCGAGATAGCGCTTCTAAGCCCGGCAGCTGCAAGTCTTGATCAGTTTAAGAGCTATGCCGAGCGAGGCGATAAATTTAAAGAGTTTATAAAGGCGCTTTAAATTTACAAGCCCTTTTAAATAGCCTTGTCAAAAATAAAAACATACAAATTTATGTTTTTGACATAAATTTTTACTATAAAGTTTTATTGTTGAATACTTTTTAAGTTTGTGCTAATATTTAGCAAAAATTTCCAAGGAAGTTTAATGCCTCTAACGCCCAGAAATGATGTAAATTTTAAAAGGACTTTAATAGATATTATAAAATTTTCATATGACAATGATATAAGCAGACCATTTATATCTAACAACAAACTACTCATTGGATATGGCTTTAGTCTAAAAGATGATATAGAACTTATTTGTGCTCAAATTTATAAAAACAACAAAGACAAAGTCATAAAAGATGTCAAGCGAGCTATTGCTAACACCGCGAGTACGACTACCATAGAAAAGATAAATACAGATGAACTTTTTAAAAAGATAAATGACGCCGCAAAAGAGGCTTATACAAAGTCTGGAAGTGCCGATACTTTGCCTGAGTTTGAATTTAGCTCGGAAGATCAACTAAATGCCATCTTGGAGCAAAAGCTTACGCCGCTAATCCAAGAGATAAATCAAAAATTAAACAACTCGCCACTTAAAAATTTACAAGCCCTTTCACTTACTTCAGATACGCAAAACAGCCAAATTTCAAGAGAGCATGTCGCACTTTTAGCACTTCTTTATATCAGCAAGAAAAGTAATATTGATCCATCCCTCTAGCAAGCCATATCAAAAGCAAAAATCGTTTTAAGGCCTGGTTTTGGCTAGCATATGAGAGCTTTAGTGATGAAGTAAGCAATAAAATATCTCTTTTGCGAGAAAAAATTTCAAATCAGTTTGGGCTTTATGAAAGTGATGAACAAAATGTTAATTTTGCCGAGTGCATAGATGTTTTTAGTCATTTAAATATATCCAAAGCAAAATATAAATTAAAAAATCAAAACAATAAAGAGATCATCCAGAACGTCACTCATTTAGAATTTATAAAGCTTCAAGAAAATGGATCAAATTTAAACGCACCAGGTACATCAAAATGTGAGGCATTATTTCAGCCATTTGTTACAAAGATAAATTCTTTATTAAGTACTCAAAGTACAAAGACCTTTAACCTTGAAAACATATACTGCGTAAATTTAATCAGCTCAAATGCTTCAAACACTTCAAGAATAAATAAGCTTTTAAGGCAAAGAGAGGAGGAATTTTACAAACAAGAAAATATACTCTTGCTATGTCCAAGAAAGATGACAACTCCTATTAGAGTCTTTCAATCTAAAAAGAGCGAATTTACCGTTGTGCTAGCTAGTCAGACTCCATTTGATTGCAGCGAGCTAAACCCAAAAGAGCTAAATTCTAGTAGGCCAAACTATGGCAAGGTAAATTTATGCGAGCTAATACTTACTGACTTTAAATTTGACTCTTACGAAGATAGTAAAAATGAAGAGATAAAATTTAAAAATGCAAAGAGCAAAGATACGGTAATACTCTATCAAGAAAACAAAAATGAAAAAGATAAGATAAATGGTGCTACCTTTACTAGCATAAAGCAAAATAGCGATGATATAGAGTATAAACTAGAAGATGGCGTTATAAGTATGAAGTACTTTGAAGACCAAACGTCCAAAAACAAACACCTAAATTTCTCTTTATTAAATTTCGCTAAAGAGAATAACTTTACCCTAAGAGATGATAAAGACTCAGCTATGTTTGATATAAAGCTTCGTCTAGCTCATGGCAATAATGTAGTGCCTACATCAGCATCAAGTTCAGGTCTTACTCTTACAATAAACAATCTCATCATTGAAAACGAAGATGGTAAGGCAAGTGAAGATATAGATAAGATATATCTTCATCACTGCTTTGATAAAAGTATATATGAGAGTATATCTTTAGTAAAAAATGAAGACTCAGATATCAAAAACTCATATACAGCTACATTTAATATCCCAATAGATAAAGAGAATAAAGGAGATACTAAATTTATACTTTATTCAAGTGATCTAAGTAAAGTTTATAGCACTAAAGATATTCATGCTCACACTGATACAGCTGTAATATCTTTAGGATATCAAGATAAGAGTAGCTCTAACTTTTGCTATAGCAATAAGGTCTCGTTAAGAGATATAACAGATCATATAACAAATGTAATCTCTGATAGTGAGTATCCATTTAAGACAAATGAACCAATATGTTTAAAGGCTATATATAAACAAGAAAAAGGTAGTAAGAGATATAAAGAGATACTTTGGGGATATAAGGTCATAAAAAGTAAAGAGTATGATGAGCTATCCAAATCAAATCCAAAAGATGTAGTAGCTCTCAAAGATCAAAAAGGCAAAGAGATAACATTTAAAATTTCAGATGTTATACAAAAAGATGATCTAGATAAGCTAAAACAAGGTGGTCATACTATAGTATTTTTTGCATATCTTGAAGGTGATAAGGATAAATTTAAGTTTTATACAAGATATGGCAAAAACAATATAAGGATAGATATAAAGATACCTTTACATATTGGATTTAGTAATGATAAGCTAGTTATATATGAGTTTGAGCATGCTATAAAAGAGAAGGCATTTGATGCTAAATTAAAGCTTAGTGATGATAAAGACGATGCTTTAATAAAAAATGATAATTACTTATATATAAATAAAAATATCTCATCAAATGAGATAAGTATCTATGAAGATGATAAGCTAAGCAAAGAGTTAAAAAGTGATGAGAAGACAAATAAGAGCTATAAAATTTATGCAAAAAAAGAAAGCTCTAATAATCAGTCTAATGCAGATAAAGATGATAAGCTTGGTATAAATTTATTAAATAAAGAGAATATGGATAAATTTATTAACTCTTTTAATGAATCAAAGAGTTTAACTAGAGTAGATAAAGGTATGTGGAAAGATGGAGATGAGGGGGTTGGGGTTGATGTCAATAATAAGATATACAACATATTAATCGAAGGAACAATGGAAAATAGTAAAATGGGAAATGGACTTTTATATTTAAAAGAAAATGATGACATTATACTGTCCATTACAATGGTAGCTGGTGGATTTGGAAGCGGTGCTCCACAAAATGGAGAATATACAGTTGATACATATAGAAACAGAAGAAAAGACAAAGATTATAATCCTGGTATGAATATTCATGGAGTGGGTTTTAGTTTTAACCTAAATCCACAATTTAAAACTGAAAGATCACTTCTAAGAATTCATCCCGATGGTAACAGCAAAGGAACACTTGGTTGTATTGGAGTTACTGGCACCCAAAAAGAGCATTCATGCTACTATTAACATAAAAAATAATCCAAATAACTCTAAGCCTCCAAAAAAATTACAGTAAAGGAATAACATGACACGACATTTTTTAATACTATCTATAATTTTAGGTTTTCTAAATTTAACAGCTAGTGAAAATTTACCGCGCACAACAAGCATAGACAAAATCAAAGTAGGTAAAATTTTACCTACAAGTAATTTATCATCTAAAAAAATCAAATATTTCTTAGATGGCGAAAAGGCAAGCTTCATAAATTTATCAAGAACACAGATAATGACGCTCGATTTTTGTTGTGGTGGTAGCGGTGAAGTCCAAAGGATAAATGTCAAATTTTTTGATAAAAATTTGACTAAAGATTATATAAATTCCAGCAAAATAAAAGACTTCACTACAAATTCTGGCATCAAACTTGGTGACAAACAAGAGCAAATTTTAAAGAAGCTAGGTAAGCCAAACGATCTACAAGAAGAAAATGCCACCTCTATCGTCACCTACATCACTGAGCAAAACGAGAGCAACCTCTTGCAAGAATTTGACATGCCACTTTATTACGAGAAATTCATCTTTTCTAATGGAGTTTTAAAAGAGTATGAATTTGGATTTGAATACCCATGATATTCCGCGGATCAGGATATTAATTCCATAGAGTAGCAAAAGATATTTTACGGCCTAAAAGTATAGAATTTCTACTCTTCGTCCAAATTTATTTCAGGTAGTTTCTCTTCGGCAAAACTCTTATCTTTTTTGGCAGCTGACGCAACCTCACTCGCTTTTTTTAAAAGCCCATCAAGCCCTTGTCTTGCCAAACGCTCATTTAACTGCTCTGGCGTATCTTTCATACCATCAAGATCGCTAAAATCGTCAAATTCTTCATCGTCTTTTTTTTGGATCTTTATCTCGTAATCAAGCTTGCCATTAAGTCTAGCTAGCTCGTCGCTTATCGCAGTGCAAAAGACCTCGGTGTATCCTCTGTGAGCGCAGTGTTTGGCTAGAAATTCACTCATCACATTTAGGTGATTTATATAGTCATCTTGCAAGATATTTGCCTGCAAAAGCTCAAATTTTAAAAAGAGCCAGTAGGTGTTAAGCACGTCACTTTCGCAGTACTCGTTGATCTTATCAAGCTCGTCTGCGTAGTAGAGCTCAAGCACCTGATCGCCGTGCACGTCGTATTTGCCAGGTAAATTTAAGCTAGCACAAAGTGTATCAAGCTTTAGTCCTCTTACGCTTCCAAAATCGCTTATAAAATCAAGCAAATCAAGATGAAATTTAGGCGAATACCTTGCCCTATAATTTTCCCATTTATTTTTATTTAGCTCTTTGTTTTCGCTCTCGTAATATGCCGCCGCGTTTAGATTGTAGCGCATCGCACGTACCATTAACATCGGTAGGTCAAAGCCACGGCCGTTAAAGCTAACAAGCCTTGGGTTATAATCATTTATAAATTTTAAAAATTTAGCGATGATCTCGCGCTCGTCCTTGCCCTCCATCGTGCTAACCTTTAAAAATTTGCCGTACTCATCAGCCATTACAGCAGAGATCGCCACAACTCTATGAAACATCACAGGCAAAAACTCACTACCACTGGCCTCTTTTTGCAGCATCATCGCTTGTACGCTCACATCTTCGTCGCTCCCATCAATGCCGTAAATTTTTCTTATCAAATTTGCATCAGGTATCGTTTCGCAGTCAAAGACACAGATGTAACTTTTCGCCATTTTAGCCCTTTTTTAAGCATTTTTTTTTAAAATCATACCAAAAATTTATATCTAAAGTGATCAATGCAAAACAAAAATCAACTAAAAATAGCCATCGTCAAACTCTCAGCTCTTGGGGATATCGTGCACGCAGCTATTGTACTTCAGTTTATCAAAAAGCACTACCAAAATGCTCATATCACGTGGCTAGTTGATGCTCGTTTTGCAAGCCTTTTAAAAGATCATCCGCTTATCGACGAGCTAGTCGTTTTGCCGCTTAAACAAAGCTTTAAAAAGAGCTACAAGATACTAAAAACGCTTGGTAAATTTGACAAAGTGATCGATCTGCAAGGACTTTTTAAATCAGCCGTCGTCGCAAAAATAATAGGCAAGCAAACTTATGGCTTTAGCAGAGAGAGTGTCAAAGAAAAGATCGCAGCTAGGCTTTATAGACATAAATTTAAAATTGATTACAACGAAAATATAATCATTAGAAATTTATCGCTTGTAGCTTTTGCTCTAAATTTTAGCTTTGAAGCAAGTGAAATTTTAGAAAAAGTACCTTGCTTTGAAGCAAGTGAAATTTATAAAAACGAAAGTGGTAAAAAACGCGTTTTGATCGCTGCCTTTGCAAGCGAAGAGAGCAAAATTTATAACAAATTTAAAGATGTGATCAGGCTACTTGATGGATGCGAAATTTGCCTTTGCTACGGAAGTGAGAGCGAGAAAGTAAGGGCTGAGGCGATCATCTCAGGTACCTCGGCAAAGCTACTTGAAAAACTTAGCATAAAAGAGATGATAAGCCTCATTACAAGCTGTGATTTAGTAATTGGCAACGATAGTGGCCTAACACACCTTGCTTGGGCGATGAATAGGCCTTCTATCACACTTTTTGGCAACCGTCCCAGCCACAGAAATGCTTACATCACGGATAAAAATTTAGTTATAGATATGGGCAAGCAAATAGATGCCAGAAGTATCGATAAAAACGACTTTTGCATAAGAGAAATTTTCCCAGAAACGGTTGCAAATTTTGCAAAAAGGCTACTAAATGGATAGGCTCTATCTGGCTGGCTTTTATACTTTAAAATTTTTTATATTTTTACTGCCTAGTTCACTTAGAGATTTGCTTGCCAAATTTTTAGCGTTTGCGTTTATGAAACTTAAAAAAAAGAGATTTCATATCGTGATGATAAATTTAAATCTTGCATTTGGTGAGTCAAAAACCAAGGAAGAGAAGCTTGAGATCGCTAAAAAATGCTACTACAACTTTGCAAAATATCTTGGTATAAATTTCATCCTAAATCAAAATACAACAAAGCAAAAAGTGCTTGAAAAAGTTAGCTTTAAAAATGAACATAATCTGCTTGAAGCGCTTAAGCTTGATCGTCCGATTATCGTGACTACCGCTCATTTTGGGCAGTGGGAGCTTTTTAGCTTAGCAATGTCCGCTCGTTTTGGCGCAGTCTCAGTGCTTGGCAGAAAGCTTGATAGTAGCGTCATGGATAAAATTTTAAGAGCCAACAGATCGCAGTTTGACGTGGAGCTAATAGACAAAGATGGTGGTGCAAAAGATATCTTAAAAGCACTAAAAGCTAGGCGAATAGTGGGGATTTTAGTCGATCAAAATACATCTCCAAAAGATGGCATAAAGGTGAAATTCTTTGACAAAGATGTGCTTCACACACCAGCTGCAAGCGTACTAGCCCAAAAAACAAACGCACTAATAATTAATGCATTTATCTATCAAAAAGATGAAAATATAAGCGAAATTTGCTTTTCACTAGCCATTGATATAAATAAATTTGACAAAGAAGAGGCGGTACAAAAAGTAACTCAAATGCAGTGTAGCGCGTGCGAAGAGATGGTTAGAGCAAGGCCTGAAGAATACTTTTGGTTTCACCAAAGATTTAAGAGATTTTACGAAAATGAGTATAAATGCTAAGTGTCGTTATCTTAACTTTTAACAGCCAAAAATATCTGCAAGAAGTGTTAGAAAGTACAAATTTTGCAGATGAGGTCATCGTGGTTGATAGCGGCTCAAAAGATAGCACAAGGCAAATTTGTGATAGCTTTAGCAACGTGAGATTTCACGAGCAAGCATGGCTTGGATTTGGCGCACAAAAGCAAAAGGGCGTGGATCTAGCCAAAAACGAGTGGATCTTTGTGCTTGATAGTGATGAGGTGATCACGGATGAACTTAAAAACGAGATCATAGATACGCTAAAAGAGCCAAAATTTATGGCCTACAACGTAGCTAGGCTAAATTTTTTCTTTGGCAAAGCGATCAAAAATATGGGGCTCTATCCAGACTACACAGTGAGGCTTTTTAACAAAAATTTTGCCAAATTTGATGGCAGAGCTGTGCATGAAAAGGTCGTTTTAAATGACGGCTCACAAAGGCTTGGCGCGCTTAAAAATCACTTCTTACACTATGCATATGAGAGCATCGAGCAGTTTATAGCTAAGCAAAATCGCTACTCAAGCATGGGCGCAAAAAGAAATTTACTAAAGGCGCTTACAAGTCCAGCGTGGACATTTTTTAAGCTTTATGTGCTAAAAGGTGGCTTTAAAGAGGGCTTTGCCGGCTACATCATAGCTAGACTTTACGCTCAGTACACATTTTGGAAATATATAAAATGAAAATACTTGTGATTAAATTTAGAAACATCGGCGATGTGCTTTTAACAACACCGCTCATTGAAAATTTGCACCACTACTACCCAGATGCGACCATCGACTTTGCCCTAAACAAAGGCACAGAAGCGATGATAGAAGGCAATCCTTACATAAACAAAATCCACATTTACGATAGACAAAGTGCAAATTCTGGCTTTTTTAAAAAACTAATTACCGAGATAAAATTTATAAAAGCCATCAAAAAAGAAAAATACGATATGGCCATACAAACAACCACGGGGGATCGTGGTATCATCATCTCAAAATACGCAAAGATCAAAAAAATAGTAGGCTTTCTTGGCAAAAATCACTCAATAAATAAACTTCTAAACGTCAAGGCAAAATACTATGAAAATTTTTCACATACGATCGATCATAATCTAAACGCTTTAAGAGCTTTGGGGTTTGAACCGGTTAGCAAAAAGGTGAGCGTATTTTCAGACGAGAGCGTGGAGCATCTAAATCTACCAAAATGCTTTGTACATATGCATCTAACAAGCCGCTGGATGTTTAAATGCGCAAATGATGAGAGCATGGCAGAGCTCATTGACTACTGCGAAAATGAGCTTGGTGTAAAGGTCGTGCTAACAAGCGATAATAAAGAAAATGAACTTGAAAAGCTAGCAAGCGTACTAAAAATTTGCAAGAGTAAGCCTATAAATTTAGGCGGCAAGCTAAATTTGAAACAAACGATCGCCCTATCAAAGTATTCAAGCCTTTTTATCGGAGTGGATACAGCTATAATGCACATTGCCGCTGCAAATGATGTACCAGTCATAGCCTTTTTTGGTCCAAGTAATGCTTTTGAGTGGGGGCCTTGGGATAACTCACTTATGGAAAATGGCTACACAGCGCAAAATAGCATCCAAAGTATGGGCAAACACATCGTCTATCAAAAAGACTGGGACTTTGTGCCTTGCGACAAGGAAGGTATAGCAAAGCATGGCATAGAAAAGTCCTTGATGGATTTTAGCGACGAAATGCCAAAGATAAAAGCCAAAATAAAAGAAATTTTAGGATAGGCAGATGAATATTCTTCACACGCAGACACTTTTTAACTGGGGTGGTGAGCAAAACAAGACGCTAAATGAGATGCATTTTATGCGTGAGATGAGTCACAATGTCATACTTTTTTGCAACCCAAATTCTCAGATAGAAAGCATTGCAAAAGAAGAAGGCTTTAGTGTTATAGCACAAGAGATGAATAAGAAAAATTTTCATAAAAGCGTGCCAGCACTTTGTGAAGCAATAAGCTCAAACAAGATAGATGTCGTGATCACTCATGGCTCGACTGATAGCTGGGCTGGGGCAATTGCTGGACTATTTTACAGAAGCAAAGGCATTAAATTTTACAAGGAAAGGCATAATCTTTTTCCTATAAAAGGCTTTCTTTCAAAACTAATGCACAAAAGACTATTTGATAAAATTTTATACATCTCAGATAGTGTCAAAGAGTACCTGCTAAGCATCGGCGTTAGCAAAGATAGGCTAGTTTTTATGCCGAGTACGGTCGATGTGGAGGCGATAGATGCTACAAAAAGCACTTTTAGAGATGAGTTTAATATATCTCAAGATGAGCTAGTTATCGGTACATTTACTTCGCTTTACCGCAAGAAAGGTGTCTTTGACTTTGCAAGTGCAGCAAAAGAAATTTTAAAAGAGAAGGACGCCACAATAGTTTTTGCAGGAAATATCAGCGAAAGCACAAAAAATGAGATTGCCTCGATTTTTAGTAAAAAAGATAAGATTATATTTACTGGTTTTAGAAAAGACGCGGCAAATATCATAAAAGGCTTTAATATCTACGTCTTTGCATCGCACTCTGAGGGGCTTGGCACAGTTTTGCTTGAAGCAATGAGCTCAAAAGTGCCTATCGTGGTCTACAATAACGCGCCGATGAACGTGCTAGTTAAAGATAAAGAGCGTGGACTTTGTGCTAAAAATTTAGATGAAATTTCACTAAAAGAGTGCATTTTGGAGCTTATAAATGAGCCTGAAAAAGCCAAAATTTACTCACAAAACGCCTTTAAATTTGTGGATGAAAACTTTAGCCATAAAGCGCTAAAGGAAGCTATTAAAAATTTACTGGAGCAAAAATGAACTACCCAGTTTGCGTGCTAACGATGCATCACTGCAATAACAATGAAAACGACTTTGCCATTAAGCCAGAGCTATTTAAAAAAGCGCTTCTTATGGCGTTAGATGAGGGCTATAAATTTATAAACTATGCTCAGTTTAAAGATATAGCTAGTGGCCGAGTAAAAGCCTCAAGAAAGAGCATTTTACTAACTTTTGATGATGGGTATTTTGATAATTATAAATTTGCATTTCCTATCCTAAAAGAGCTAAAAATTCCAGCTGTGTGCTTTTTGATAACAGATAAGATCAAGGATTTTAAAAGGCAAGATTACGACTTTGCATTTAAAAAACATAAAGAGATCGATTATGATAAAGACGCGGAGTATTTTTTAAATTTAGACGAGATTAGGCAGATGCAAGAGAGCGGGCTTTTTGAGTTTGATAGCCATACAGCGAGCCACTTTTCTTGTAAAAGCAATGATGAAACAAAGTTAAGAGAGGAATTTTCTAGCTCGCTGGCTAAGATAAAAGAGCTATTTTCCGAAAAACAAGAATTTGGCTTTTGCTTTCCCAAAGGGCACTTTAACGAGCTTTCACTAAAAGTTGTAAGAGAGTATTATGACTTTGCTTTTAGTGTGATAGATGGTGGATTTTGCGCAGGAGATGATAAATTTAAGATAAGACGTATAGATATATCAAACAATGCAAAAAGCGAGAACGACTACATTTTTAGGATCAAAAAGAAGCTTTTTATCTATTCTACGCCGATGCTAGGAAATTTATATTCAAATTTTAGAAATAGAGGCTATAAATAATGCTTGAGGCATTAAACGAGGCTTGTAAAGAAATTTTAAAAGATAAAAAATGAGCCTTAATCGCTCTTACTGGGCTTCACGGCAGTGGCAAAAGCACACTTGCAAAACAAATTAGAAAAAATGGATTTAAAAACTTTAAACCTTATCAAGCCGCTGTAATCGACGATGATGTAATGAGTATAAATCTCTTTTTTATATGACCAATGGTAAAAATTAAAGTCGACCACAAAAATGAGATAATGCCGTTTTTTTAAATTTATCATGCCATTTGTAAAAGTCGTAATATACGTAAGCGCAAATCCACTCTTACGTATAAGTAAATGTGACATTCTTTGTATTTTAAACGCTGATGAAGAAGCTCGAATCGCTGGAATTTATAAAAGAAACTCGAGCAAGGATCCAAGCCAGTAATCAAAACAATGAGCATAAATTTAAACTAGAGTTCAAATCGCCAATAAAGCAAAATATATAATCAGAAGCGATTCTCCAGATATCACAAAAAACATATAGCCAAAAATAAGAAAATTTTTACCAATTAATTTAGTTCACTAAGACCTTATCGCCGCGTAGATAGAGCCTAAAATATTATTTTGATAAATAAACATAGTCTTTTTTAGCCATTTTTCATCACGTTTTGTAACAATGCGCTTTATCTCTTCAAGGTTGCCATCAGCTTTATTAATGCCACGTTTTGTAGTGAAAAATGCCTTATAACCATGCTTTTTGGCCGCTATTAGATACTCATCACTGTATTTACCACGCGGCCAGCAAAGCGCATCGTCCTCAAAGCCAAAATTTTTCTTCATAAATTCACGGCAAAGACCAAATTCCTCGTCCAAGCTAAGCTGCCCAAAATATCCATCAAAATGACCGTGCGTATGTGAGTGAAAGTAAAAACAATCGCTCATTTTCTCAATCTGCTCTAAATTTAATATCACATCTTGTGGCCTACTTGGAGCAAGCCTTTTGCACTCGTTGTGATCAACATTTAAAAAGTTAGCAGGCCTCATCTCATGTGCCTTTTGTGCCGCTTCTATCCAGCCAGTAATTATAAAGATATTTGCCCTTAGCCCAAATTCTTTCACGATAGGATAAGCATAGATGTAGTTGTCCATCCAGCCATCATCAAATGTTATGCAAACACTCTTTTTAGGCACTTCAAGCTCACCTCTTTTATATGCAATAAATTCATTTATGCTTAGCGTTTTATAGCCATTTTCAGCTAGAAATTTCATATGCGATTTAAACTCATCCACGCTACTAGTGATAAATCCGCTCTTTTCAAGCACGTGGTGATACATCAAAACTGGTACGCTCATTTTACAAGCTCCATATATAAATTTTGTGTGTTCTCTATCATTTTTTCGATACTAAATACCTCTTTTACGTACTCTCTGCCAAACTCACCCATCTGTTTTCTTAAATTTTCATCCAAAATGAGCCTTTCAAGCACCTTTTTTAGCCCCTCTTTATCGCCATTTTGAAATAAAAATCCACTCTTTCCGTCGCTTACTGCCTCGCCAAGACCTCCCACGTCGCTTCCGATGGTAGCCAGCTTACACGAAGACGCCTCAAGTAGCGCTCCACCGATGGCCTCCATATCTGAAGGTAACACACAAATATCAAGTGAGCCCAAAAAATCGCTCACATCGGTTCTGTTGCCGAGCATAAAGATATTTTTTTTATCTTTTATATACTCTTTTAGGTTCTCATTTTGAGGGCCGTCACCTACGATGAAAAGGGCTGACTTTTCTAAATTTAGCTCACTAAAAGCATCGATTAAGAGCTTGTGGTTTTTAGCAGCCCTTAGCACTGCCACAATACAAATTCCTACTACATCGTCACTTAGGCCAAATTCTTTTTTCATATTTATCTTAAATTCTGGTGTGTACTTTTGCGTATCAATGCCAGTGTAAATTTTTAGTACCTTCTCTTTTTTCACGCCTCTTTTGATAAGATCAGCACAAACTGAGTCACATACGCCTACTACTTTTGTACTTAGATTATAAGGCAAAGGCGATGTTATAGGCAGCTGCAAATGCCTAGTGCGAACCACACTAACGCCACAAATTTTGCCCACAAGCGCGCCTATGGTGCCGTCTTTACCCGAGTGAGTTGAGATTATTTTTATGTTATTTTGCCTTACAAATTTGCAAATTTTTAAAATTTCAAAGACATTGAAAGACTTTTTGAGATCAAACTCAACAAATTCACACTCTATTTGCTTCTCAAAGCTCTTTGAGCCAGGATTTAGGCCGTAAAAAACCTTAAATTTGCTCTTATCTAGTCCATTTATCACACGCTGAGTACGGTGTTCCTGTCCGCCAAATCCTAAGGAGCTTTCAAGCTCAAGTATATTTATCATTTTCTACTCTTTAAATTCTTTCATTTTTTTATTTGATAAAAAGCCATTTATTGTATTAAAGATTTTTAAAATTTTTGATACATTTTCGTACGATCTTACATTTTTTAGCACTTTAAGCAAAATTCTCTGTTTTAGTCTAAGTTTTGAAAAACCAGCTGAGTTTATAATGCTATCAATATCTTCATAAAAAAGATCAAGTGCCTTTACATAGCTACTATTTTTTAGATTTGGTCTCGCCGAAATAGCTGGCATATAGACGCTTTTTATCTTTTTAAATTCTAGATCAGGCACCATTTCAAGAGCTAAATTTTTGTTTTTTAAAATTGAGATTATATCGTCATAAACAAATTTATGATCCATCACAGCTTTTAGCTTTTCAAAACCAGCAGTGTTGTTGTCTCCGATCTTATAATAATAAAATGCCTTATTTAACTTTACAAGAGTTTTTGAAGCGATAACATTTCTCACTATAGCGTGAAAATCTTCAGCTTGTGTGATTCCAACTGGAAATAAATTTTCTTTTAAAATTTCAGTCCTAATCGCCTTATTTGCCGCATTATGCAAAACTTTGTTATGTCTTGAAGCTAAAAGCTTTTTTAGATACTCATTTTTATAGATTACACCATCCTCTTTTGTCTCAAAATCCTTAAAAAGGAGCTTTTTATGACCATAGACCTTACACATATCTGTTATCACTATGTCGGCATCAAATTTTTCTGCGATATCATAAGCACTTGAAGCATAATCTTTTTCCACATAGTCATCAGCATCTACGCAGATAGTATATTTGCCACTAGCTAGCAATATACCGTCATTTCTGGCAGCACTGACACCAGCATTGCTCTTTGTTTTTAATATTATTTTATCTTCATATTCTTCTAATATTTCTAGCGTATTATCAGTACTTCCATCATTAATAACTATAATCTCAATATCATCCATGTCTTGAGATATAAGCGAATTTAAACAATCCCTAATGTGCTCTTTTTTGTTAAAAACAGGCACTACAAAGCTTATCTTCACATCAGGCACGATACTTCCTTTTAATTTTTGTTTAATTGTATATTATTTTTAGTTCAGCAATGATAAAATGTCCACTTAAAATTTAAAGGATCTGCATGAAAAACGACATCGTGTCTAAGCTCTACAATCTTTTTTTAGTTATTGTCTTATTTACGCTACCAGTAACTGAGGGCTTAAAGCAAATTTCACTTACACTTTTTGTCTTGGCTGGAATTTATATTTGCGTCAAAGAAAAAAGGCAATTTAAATTTGATCTCATAAATATCTCGCTTTTTATCTTTGTTTTGGCTACTTTTATAAGTTGCCTTGTAAATGGAGTTTCTGCATCAAGAGCGCTTGATCCGCTAAGGTGTATGCTATTTTTCTTTGTAGCCAGAAGTGTTGGCATAGAAAAAATAAATTTTAAATTTTTATTTTTTGCCTTATTTGCTGGTTTTATCGTTGCATTTATTCCAGCTTGTGTTAAGAAATTTACTTCAAGTGATCCGACTGCACTTTTTGAGCTTAAATCAATAGGACACGTAAATCATAGCGCTATTTTTATGCTACTAGTTTTTTGTGTAGCATTAGTTTCGATAAATAGCAAAGAAATTTTTGAAAAGTATATAGGCATAAGTGTTGCCGGAATTTGCGTCCTTGGAATAATGATAGCTGGCTCTAGAGCTACAATGTATCTTTTACCAATCATTATTTTTACTTACTTGCTTTTTGAAATTTTAAATAAACAGATAAAAATAAAATTTTTATTAGGCTTGATAATTTTGTTTAGCATAATAGCTATTTCTTATATATATATATCAACGAATATCACTCAAGATGATAGATTGTATAGTCAACTAACAAAGGGGGTTACTGGATCAGAGACTAGATATCCAATCTTTGCTAGTGCATTTTATACGTGGTTAGACCACCCTTTATTTGGGATAGGTTCTGGTGAGTTTAAGATCATTGATATAACAAAATATTTTCCAGGCAATGTTGAAGTTCACGTTAGTCACGCACACAATACCTTTTTAACATTTTTAACAGAAAAGGGTATCGTTGCCTTGCTTGCATATTTGGTATTTCAACTATCACTCTTTATAAAATTTATTAAAAATTTTAGACAAAATAGCATAGTTTTTCTTGCGCTTTTAATGCTTATGGCTAATAATATAATTTCACTTGCAAATACAACATTTCACCATGAAAATGCACTTTTAATGCTACTATTTTGGGCCCTAGCTTTAAGTGCGATAGATGAAAAATCGACCTTAAAAATTTAGTTAATACTGCAGTACATATCAACCGTTTCAAATTTTACAAAGAAACGGTTGAACAAAATTTTTATTTTTTCTTCATCTCCTCAAGCTCTTGCGCTAGAAATTCTCCAGTGTAGCTGCCAGTTTTTTTATAGTTTTTAGCTACTTCTTTGACGTTGCCACAAGCGATCACTTTACCGCCCTTTGCGCCGCCTTCTGGTCCCATATCTACGATATAGTCGCAGTTTTTGATAACATCCATATTATGCTCGATCACAAAGACTGAATTTCCAAGATCAACTAAGTGATTTAGCACCTTTACCAGCCTATCAACATCTGCAAAATGAAGTCCTGTCGTTGGCTCATCAAGGATATAAAGCGTATTTCCAGTGTCACTTCTACTAAGCTCTTTTGCTAGCTTCACGCGCTGCGCCTCGCCGCCACTAAGTGTGACTGCGTTTTGTCCAAGCGTGATGTAGCCAAGTCCCACGTCTTGCAGCGTAGTGAGCTTTGAAGCGATCTTTGGCACAGCCTTGAAAAACTCAACCGCCTCATCTATGCTCATATTTAGCACCTCGGCGATATTTTTGCCTTTGTATAAAATTTCCAAGGTCTGAGCGTTATATCTAGCGCCATTACAAACATCACAAACCACGTTGATGTCAGGCAAAAAGTGCATCTCGATCATGATCTCACCCTCGCCTTGGCACTTCTCGCAGCGCCCGCCCTTGACGTTGAAGCTAAAGCGCCCTATTTTATAGCCTCTAAGCTTGGCCTCTTTAGTCTGCGCAAACAAATTTCTTATCTCATCCATCACGCCAGTGTATGTCGCTGGATTTGAGCGTGGAGTGCGGCCGATCGGGCTTTGATCGAGGTATATAACCTTGTCTAAATTCTCAAGTCCGTTTAAATTTACCCCAGCTATTTTTTTCACTTTTTTAGCTCTATTTAGCTGCTCCTGCGCCTCTGGAAGCAAGGTCTGAAGCACTAGCGAGCTCTTGCCAGATCCTGAGACACCAGTGATACCAACTAAATTTCTAAGCGGAAATTTAGCGGTTAAATTTGAGATATTGTTGATATTTACATTTGAAATTTCAAGCCACTTCTCAGCCTTTCTATTTTTTTGATAGTCGATCTTTTTCTTACCATTTATATATTGTGCGGTCTGGGTGTCTGAGCTTAAAAGCTCTTTTGCCGTGCCTGCAAAGACCACATTACCGCCAAATTTACCAGCTCCAGGGCCGATATCTACGATAAAATCAGCCTCTTCTATCGTCTTTTTATCATGCTCGACGACGATTACAGAGTTGCCTTTAGCTTGTAAATTTCTAAGTGTTTTTATGAGTTTTAATGTATCTCGCTCGTGAAGGCCGATGCTTGGCTCATCAAGCACATACATGACGCCACTGAGCCCACTTCCTATCTGGCTCGCGATCCTGATGCGCTGTGCCTCGCCACCGCTGATCGTCCTAGCATCTCGTCCAAGCGACAAGTAGCCAAGTCCCACGTCGTACAAGAAGAAAAGCCTCTCGTTGATCTCTTTTAAGATAGGCTTTGCGATCGCCTTGTCGTAGTCGCTAAGATAGGCGAAATCTTTCTCGTTTGAAAAAAATGCGGTGCAGTTTTCTATGCTCATATCTAAAATTTCACCAATCCCAAGACCAGCGACCTTGACTGCTAGACTTTGAGGCTTTAGCCTGTGACCGTTGCAAGCATCACAAATTTTCTCGCTCATATACTCGTCAAAGTCTTTATAATCCTTCAAAAGACCATGTGAAATTTTAACAACACCATCAAACTTTCTAAGTAGTTTATTTCGTTTCCAAAAAAACTCAACTTCTTTGACATTTCCATATAAAACAAGCCTCTTTTCATCTTCACTTAGCTCATAATATGGCTTTTTGATATCGATGCCATTTTGCTCACAAAAAGCAAGTAAAAATTTATAGTAATAGCTCATGTTATAGCCATAAAGCAACTTGATCGCACCGTTTTCTATCGACTTTTCCTCATCGATGATCTTACTCATATCTAGGCTATATCTTATGCCAAGTCCGTCGCAGTGCTCGCAAGCACCCTTTGGTGAGTTGAAGCTAAAGCTTAGCGGCTCAAGCGGCGTAAATGAAATTTTGCAGTCAAAACAAGCCATGTGCTCGCTGTAATGTATAAAACTCTCTTTAAGTCCTAGTTCATCAGCATTTGCAATCTCTATCTCGACCTCGCCAAAGCTCTCATTTAGCGCCTTTTCAACGTCGCTTGCAAGGCGCTCGTGATTTTGCTCATCGATAGCGATCCTATCAACGATGACCTTTATCGTGTGTTTTTTCGTTTTAGCTAGCTCGATCTCCTCATCAAGCCTCACCACTACGCCATCTATCTGTGCCCTTACAAAGCCTTTTTGGCGTAAATTTTCTATCAAATCCGCCCATGTACCCTTTTTCTCACGCACTAGTGGCGCATAGATGATCACTTTTGCTCCAAGTGGGAGCTTTGAAATTTCATTTATGATGTCGCTTGCACTCATTTTTGAGATAGGTTTGCCACATTTATGGCAGTGCTGCACGCCAACCCTTGCGTATAAAAGCCTTAGATAATCATAAATTTCAGTGATCGTGCCAACCGTTGAGCGAGGATTTTTTGAAGTTGTCTTTTGATCGATCGCGATTGCAGGCGTTAGACCCTCGATCTTATCGACATCCGGCTTACCCACACGGTCTAAAAACTGCCTAGCATAGCTGCTAAGGCTCTCCATGTATCTGCGCTGCCCCTCAGCATAGAGCGTGTCAAAGGCTAGCGTGCTCTTGCCGCTTCCGCTAAGACCGGTAAAAACTACTAGTTTGTTTTTTGGGATTTCAAGGTTTAAATTTTTAAGATTGTGCTCTCTTGCACCAGTTATTTTTATAGTATCATTCATTAAATTTATACGACCTTTTTAAAATTTTAATCTGTAAATTTAGTCTAAAAGTGATAAAAACTTTATAAAGTAGTTTATAGAAATTAAGCGTGCTGTGAAAATTTAAGAGTATATTTATATCATTTTCAGTTTTTTTTGATATTCTACGCCAAAATTTTATTTAAGGAGAAAAAATGTCTGTAAAAATAACTGATATATGCATAAGCTGTGGTTCATGTATTGATGAGTGTCCAGTTTCAGCCATCGTTGATGATAGCGACAACCCAACTGGTGCAGATACATACTATGTTTATTCAAATAAATGCGTTGAATGTGTAGGCTATAACGATGAGCCAGCCTGTGCATCTGCCTGTCCAACTGACGGTTGTATCGTATGGGACGCTGTTGTAGCAGGACAACCTTCTCGCGATCAGATCGGTGCTGATGCACGCAATGGCTCTATTCCAGTTATTCAATAAATTTATATTTATAAATTTTAGGCTCGATTTGAGCCTATTTTATTTTTAAGCTTTATTTGATATAATTGCCAACTTCAATTTAAATAACCTAGATTTAAGGAAAAATTTATGCAAAGAACACTTTCTATTATTAAGCCTGATGCTGTTAAGAAAAATGTTGTTGGAAAAATTATAGATAGATTTGAAAGTAACGGCTTAAGAATCGCAGCTGCAAAGAAAATCCAACTTAGCAAATGCGATGCAAAAGCATTTTATGCAGTTCATAAAGATAGACCTTTCTTCAACGATCTAGTCGAATTTATGATAAGTGGGCCAGTTGTGGTTATGGTTTTAGAGGGCGACAATGCAGTTGCTAAAAACCGCGAGCTAATGGGTGCAACTAACCCAAAAGAAGCAGCTCCTGGCACTATAAGAGCTGATTTTGCTGATAGCATTGATGCAAATGCGGTTCACGGAAGTGATAGTCTAGAAAATGCTGTGAATGAAATAAATTTCTTCTTTGCTTCAAAAGAAATTTGCTAATTTTAGGTCAAGAAAATTGATTATATCTTTTTCTAAAATAGCAAACAAAGATATAAGCTTTGAGCTAGCAGGAAATGATAATTTAGTTTTTATTGGAATTTTAAAAAGAAAAGACCCTTTTTTGGTAAAATGCCAAGGCAAAATAAAAGGGAATATAAATTATGTTTGCGATCGATGCGGTGAAGTATTTATGCTACCTATCGATCAAGATGTAGAGCTAAATTTAAGTGACGGTATTTATAAAGATAGCGAAAATGAGCTTAGCGATACGATGGAATTTTTTGATGGCAATATTAATTTAAAAGAAGTCTTTGAGAGCGAGTTAGAAGCTTTTAAAAGTGATTATTTCTATTGTGAAAAATGTAAAAATTTATAAAGGAGAGTAAAAATGGCAGTACCAAAGCGAAGAGTGAGTCATTCTCGTGCAGCAAAACGTAGAACACATTATAAAGTTACACTTCCAGTACCTGTAAAAGACAAAGATGGTTCTTGGAAAATGCCTCACCGCATAAACAAAACTACAGGTGAATATTAAAATATGATTCGCATTGCTATCGATGCTATGGGTGGTGATTTTGGTGCAGATCCTATAATATCTGGTGTTATTGATGCACTAAAAGAGACAGAATTTAAAGCTGTATTAGTCGGCGATAGCAATGTCATCAAACCACTCATTCCACAGTCTTATTTAAAAAATATCGAATTTTTAGAAGCTAGTGAAGTTATCTCAATGGCAGATGGCGCAACTGATGCGCTTAAAAGAAAAGATAGTACGATCTACAAAGCGATTGAACTTTTAAAAAACAAGGAAGTTGATGCTGTAGTTTCTGCTGGTCATAGTGGTGCAACTATGAGTTTAGCTACTCTAAGAATCGGTAGGCTAAAAAATATCTCTCGTCCAGCAATTGCAACACTTATGCCAAATTCAAAAGAGTCTGCGACTTTGGTTTTAGATGTTGGTGCAAATGTTGATTGCAGAAGTGAACATCTGTTTCAATTTGCCATAATGGGTGAAGCCTATGCAAAAGAAATTTTAGGTAGGAAAGAGCCAAAAGTTGGTCTTTTATCAAATGGCGAAGAAGAAAGCAAAGGCAATGAAGTTAGCAAAGAAGCCTTTAAATTAGTTTCTAGGCTTGATAGCTTTGTTGGTAATGCAGAAGGCAATCAAATTTTTGATGGTAGTATCGATGTAATGGTTTGTGATGGTTTTATGGGAAATATTCTTTTAAAAACTAGCGAAGGCGTTGCAGATGCTATAGGTAAAATTATCAAAAAACAAATTAAAAAATCACCTCTTGCTATAGCTGGCTCTGTACTCATGAGAAAAGTTTTTAAGACACTTAAAAAACAGGTTAGCTATGACGAATATGGCGGTGCACCACTTCTTGGTGTAAATGGTTGTGTTATCATAAGTCACGGCAAAAGTAATTCAAAAGCTATAAAAAATGCAATTTTTCAAGCAATAAAATTTGCTAATTCAAACATAAATAAAGTTATCGAAGAAGAACTTTCGCACTTTGCAAGGTAAAATATGCCAAAAGCTTCACTGATTTCTATCGCTTCTTATATTCCAGAAAAAATTCTAACAAATTTTGACTTTGAAAAAATGGTTGAAACAAGTGATGAATGGATAGTAAAGCGAACAGGTATCGAGCAAAGGCATATTGCAACTAACGAAACAACAAGTGACCTTGGTACAAAGGCTGGTGAATTAGCCATAAAACGCTCAGGACTTGATAAATCTCAAATAGATGCAATCATCTGTGCCACAATATCTCCAGATCATCTTTGTATGCCTTCTACTGCTTGCAAAATAGCTGCAAATTTGGGTTTAAACTATGGAGTTACAGCATTTGATATAAGTGCGGCTTGTACCGGTTTTATTTATCTTTTAGAACTTGCAAATTCTCTCATTGTTAGCGGTGCCAAAAAGAATGTTTTAATCATTGGGGCCGAAAAATTAAGCTCTATTGTTGACTATACAGATAGAAGCACTTGTATATTATTTGGTGATGGAGCAGGTGCAGCTGTAATTAGTAGTAGTAATGGTAATGAGATCATCGATATCCATACAGCAAGTGACGGCAAACAAGCTGAACTTTTAATAACTCCAGGATGTGGGAGTGTATTTCCAGCTAGCGAGGAAACACTAAAAAATAGGTTAAATTTTATCCATATGAGTGGAAATGAAGTTTTTAAAATAGCAGTTCAAACACTTAGCAAAAGCGTAATAGAAATTTTACATGCAAATAAAATGCAAAGCGAAGATATTGATTTTTTTATACCTCATCAAGCAAATATAAGAATAATAGATGCAGTAAAAAATAGATTAAATTTTAAAGATGAGCAGTGTGTCTTGACTGTTGCTAAATATGGCAATACAAGCTCCGCTTCAATTCCGATGGCTATAAATAATGCCTATGAAGACGACCGTATCAAAAATGGTTCAGTTTTGCTTCTTGATGCATTTGGTGGCGGCTTTACATGGGGATCAGCAATTCTAAAATTTGGTGGAAAAAATTTTAGCGACTTACAATAATTACAGCAAGTAATTTTCTAAATTTTTAGTAACGCTTTTACTAATTTCTTTCAAGTATTCTCATCAATAAAATTTTTAAAATTCAAATTTTTAACACTTTTAACAAAAATCCATTTTCTACTCTTATCAATAACGCTAAATTTACTACAAAAAAATTTCTAAAATATGTTTAAACTAAATTTAATTTTGAATAGATATAATTTCGCAATCAATAAAATTTATTATTAAGGAGAACAAATGTTAGTAACAAAAAAAGCACCTGATTTTACAGCTGCAGCAGTTTTAGGAAACAATCAAATTGTAAATGATTTTAATCTTTATAAAAATATTGGCGAGAAAGGCGCGGTTGTATTTTTCTATCCAATGGACTTTACTTTTGTTTGCCCAAGCGAAATTATCGCATTTGATAAAAGATATGACGAGTTCAAGTCACGTGGTATCGAAGTTATCGCAGTTTCATGCGACAACCAATTCTCTCACTTCGCATGGAAAGAGACTCCAGTAAACAAAGGCGGTATTGGTAAAGTTCGCTTCCCTATCGTAGCTGATATGACAAAATCAATCGCTCGCGGATTTGACGTACTTCTAGAAGATGCTGGTGTGGCACTTCGTGGCTCATTCTTACTAGACAAAGATGGCACTGTTCGCCATGCAGTTATCAATGATCTTCCACTTGGCAGAAACATCGATGAGATGATAAGAATGGTAGATACTATGCTATTTACAAATGAGCACGGCGAAGTTTGTCCAGCTGGCTGGAACAAAGGTGATGCTGGTATGAAACCAAGCACTGAAGGTGTTGCTGACTACCTTTCACACAACGAAGGCAAACTATAATCAACAGAAATTTCTAGGTATCCTTTACCTAGAAATTTCTCCTCCAAATAAATTTAAATACTTTTTTAATATAACTTTTTATATCATAGCCTTGGCTTTAATCAATAACATTCCGGAGACTACATGGATTTTAAAGGCAGGCAAGAGCTTGTAATAAATTGCGAAGATAGCATACTTAAATTAAGAGATAAATTTATCGACGATGGTATCAAATTTTGTAGACAGCTAACATTTATCGTACCGCACGATCAGGTAAAAATTTGTCTTGAAAACATCTTTGATACACTGCTTATTCAAAAGCCAAATGCTACGCAGCTACAAGATGATTTAAATAATCTAATACCAAAATCAAACGCAAGAGACGAATTAATAAATTTCCTACTTTTAAATTTGACCTTAAATTTTAGTCACTCTTGCGACAACAGTACCTTCGTAGGTTATTTCGTAAATGCCGTTTCAAGAATCAAAGAAATTTTATGTGACGTTAAAGACCAGCAAGAAACAAATGTAAAAGATATGATCGAAACCGGAACATTTTTTTATGAAGATCCGATTAATACATTCACTCGCATGAAAAAAGCCAAGGCAAGGCCAGAGCTTTTAAATTTATATGATGGATTAAATATAAAATATGAGGCTGAAATTTTAGAAGTTAAAGAAGATAGTGTCGTTTTTCGCGTGGATATGATGCAAATTTTAGCTATGAAACAAGACGGCAAAGGTTTTATTTTGCCAAATAGCTTTTTCTCAAAGCCATTATGTGCTGATATTGTTAATTACAATATAGTTAATAAAGGCGTCACTCTTTCAAATTTCTTACGAAATACGACGATGTACGCATATAAAAGAAAATTCCAACGTATCTTGCCAAATCGTTTTACCAAAACTATTATCAAAGGCAAGCAAGATAAGATCGAAGATAGCCTTTATGATGTTTCCGAAGGCGGCATAAGCGTATTAAGCCCGCAAACTACAAATTTTCAAGATGGAGAAGAGCTAGAAGCGACCTTTGATATCTCAATCGCACCAGATAAAGTAAAAAATGTAACTTTAAAGCTAAGACTTGTTACAGAGCTGGCATATAAAGGCTACATAAGATACTGTATGAAGCTTATCGATGATGATGAAACGATAAAAGATTTTACGCAAAAGCGCATAAAAGAGACACTTGATGAGCTTCGCTCACGTATAAATTTATACGAATAAGGCAGCTAGTGAAAACAATACAAGAAAATTTAAAACTTTTTTATATCGGACTAAAAGACAAAGAGCCATTTTTTTATAAAAATAAGGATCTAACCACTCACGCAGTCATCATCGGTATGACAGGTAGCGGTAAAACAGGCCTTGGCATCACACTTTTAGAAGAGGCCTGCATAGACAATATCCCTTCTATCATCATCGATCCAAAGGGCGATATCACAAATTTAGCTCTCACTTTTCCGCAGATGAGGCCGGAGAATTTTTTACCATACATAGATGAAGCAGAAGCAACCAACAAAGGTCAAAGTGTAGAGGAATTTGCCGCTACTCAAGCTGAGCTTTGGAGAAACGGCATAGAGTCGAGCTTTCAAGACCTTGAGCGAGTAAAAATTTTAAAAGAGAGCGCTAGCTTTAACATCTACACACCAAAAAGTTCAGCTGGCATAGGCGTGGCGCTACTTAGTGACTTTGCCTGCCCAAATATCACTGATGAAGAAATTTTTAGCAACTATATAAATTCGCTTGCAGCATCGATATTATCTCTTATTGGTATAAATTCTGAGGACATGAACTCAAAAGAACAGCTACTTATCTCAACTATATTTGAGAGCAAATTTAAAGAGCAAAAAGACGTCAGTATCGAAGAGCTAATAAATTTCATCGCAAATCCGCCTTTTAAAAAGATAGGCGTTTTTGATGTAGATACGTTTTATCCAAGTAGTGACCGCTTAAAGCTTGCCATGAAGATCAATGCACTCATCGCAAGCCCAAGCTTTAAAGGCTGGACGCAAGGCGTTAGACTAGAAATTTCAAAGATGCTATTTGACGAAAACGGCAAAACAAAGTGCAATATCTTTACGATCTCGCACCTAAATGACGCTGAAAGGATGTTCTTTGTTACCCTTTTACTAAACGAGATCATCGCGTGGATGCGCGGCACCGAGGGCACAAGCTCACTTAGAGCGATCCTTTATATGGATGAAATTTTTGGATTTTTTCCACCAAACGCAAATCCGCCATCAAAAATGCCTATGCTCACGCTCTTAAAACAAGCCCGTGCATTTGGCCTTGGCTGCGTATTAAGCACGCAAAACCCAGTCGATCTTGATTATAAAGGTCTAAGCAACATCGGCACTTGGTTCATCGGTCGCCTCCAAACAGCGCAGGATAAAGCACGCGTGATCGACGGGCTAAGCGGCATCGCAGGCTCAAGCTTAGACAAAGCTTCACTTGAAAATCTCATATCAAATTTGGCAAAGAGAAATTTTTTAGTTAAAAATATAAACGAAGACGGACTAAGTGTCATCTCCACTCGCTGGGCGCTTAGCTATCTAAAAGGGCCGCTAAGCCGTGAGCAAATTTCAAATTTAATGAAAGAGCAAAAAGAAAATTTATCTTATACAAGGATCGATAAAAGCGAGATGAAATTTAGCATAAAGCCCATAATCTCAAATGAAATCACGCAACTTTATGCTAACTCAAAAAACCTCACGCCAAATTTACTAGCAAGCGCAAAGGTGAGAATTTATGATACTAAAAAAGGTATCGATAGCGTTTATGAAGTAAGCTATCTTTATGAACTAAATGAAAATGACAATGAGCCAAACTGGGATGAGGCTAGCGAAGGCATGCGCGTTGATGTAATCGAAAATGAGCCAAGTGGTGCTAGCTTTGCAGCTGTGCCAAATTTCATTTTAAAAGCTAAAAATTTTGACAATATCCAAAAAGATTTTAAAGAGTATCTGTATAGAAATTTTAAATTTAATATCTTTGAAGCATTGGGAATTTATTCAAAAAACAATGAAACAAAGGAGCAGTTTTATATCAGGCTTCAAGATAAGTGCAATGAAATTTTAGAAGAACAAACCGCAAAACTTACAGCAAAATTTGAAAAAGAGCGAAAAAGCTTACAAGATAAGCTAAACAAGGCTCTAGCAAAGCTTGATAAAGAGCAAAAAGAGATGACCACAAGTGGGCTTGATGCTGCCATAAATATAGGCGCTAGCATACTTGGAGCGATATTTGGCAACAAGCTTTTATCTCGTCAAAATGCGAGCAAGATCGCATCAAGTACAAGAAGCGCTAATAGAGTCTTAAAAGAGCGAAGTGACGTCAAGCTTAGCGAGCAAAGCGTAAATGATATAAATTTAGCCATAAGCGAACTTGAGGAGAAATTTGCACAAGAGTGCGATGCGTTAAAAGAAGAAAACGATATAAAAAATATCACCATAAATGAAATACAAATTTCACCAAAGAAAAGCGATATCTATGACGAGAAAGTCGTGCTTTTATGGAGATGATTTATAAAATAATTAGTATTTTTTTACTATCATTTCTATTAAATCTAAAAGGTAAAATATGCAAAATTTAATACTTTATGCCGTTAGTTATTTACTTGGAAGCATTCCATCTGGCCTCATTCTTGCAAAAATTTTTGGGCATGTTGATATAAAAAACGAAGGTAGCAAGAGCATCGGTGCGACAAATGTTTTAAGAGTTTTAAAACAAAAAGATCCAAAACTAGCCAAGAAACTAGCCATTTTAACGATAGTCTGTGATGTTTTAAAGGGCGTTTTGCCACTTATTGTCGCTTCATATTTAGGAGCTAGCCAAAGTGTACTTTGGACGATGGCGGTTTTAAGCGTGGCTGGACATTGTTTTTCTATATTTTTGGGCTTTCAAGGCGGCAAAGGTGTGGCAACTGGAGCTGGTGTGATAGCATTTTTCTTGCCAGTTGAGATCATTATCGCTTTAGCTGTTTGGTTTGTGATCGGAAAATTTTTAAAAATTAGTTCTCTTGCTTCACTTTGCGCGTTGATAGCTCTCATAGCATCAAGCTTTATAATCCATCCAGAGTTAGATGAAATCTATACACACGCTCCGATACTAATCATCGCATTTTTGGTGGTTTATAAACACATACCAAATATCGTTCGTTTAATATCCGGTAAGGAGAAAAAAGTCGTATGAAAAGCGAGATGACGACGATCATTAAAGACTATAAATTTGAAACGATCATCGGAATGCTTGATTTTGAGCGAGTCACTAAGCAAGAAGTACAAATGAATCTAGAAATTTGCTCAACTGGCTTTATTGATTATGTTTTAATTATTGGCTTTGTTAAAAATTTTTACAATGAAAGACAGTTCCAAAGCGTTGAAGAGTCTCTTGAAGAAACCAGCAAAGCGTTAAAAGAGAAGTTTGGGTCACTAACTAGCCTTAAAATGGAAATTTTAAAAACTGAAATTTTACCAAACGCAGTTGTTGGAGCAAAAATAAACACTATTTTTTAAAAATTTATTAAACTATCTTGAAATATTGCTTAATTTATGATACAATCGCCCATAAATTTTAGTTTAAGGAATCAAAATGCGTATTTTAATAGTTGAAGATGAAGTGACGCTAAATAAGACGATTGCTGAGGGTTTGCAAGAGTTTGGCTATCAAACTGATAGCTCTGAAAATTTTAAAGATGCCGAGTACTATATAGGCATTAGAAACTATGATCTAGTTTTGACTGATTGGATGCTTCAAGACGGCGATGGCATAGATCTTATAAACATCATCAAACATAAATCTCCACGCACTTCAGTTGTAGTTCTTTCTGCAAAAGATGACAAAGAAAGCGAAATAAAAGCACTTAGAGCTGGTGCTGATGACTATATCAAAAAACCATTTGATTTTGATATCCTAGTAGCTAGACTTGAAGCAAGACTACGCTTTGGTGGCACAAATATTATAAAAATCGATGAGCTTATCATCAATCCAGATGAGGAGAAAATCACATATTTGGGTCGTGATATTGAGCTTAAGGGCAAACCTTTTGAAGTCCTAACTCATCTTGCAAGACACTCAGATCAGATCGTATCTAAAGAGCAACTACTTGATGCTATCTGGGAAGAGCCAGAGCTTGTAACTCCAAACGTTATTGAAGTCGCTATCAACCAAATCCGCCAAAAAATGGACAAACCACTAAATATTTCAACAATTGAAACTGTTAGAAGACGCGGATATAGATTTTGTTTTCCAAAAAAAGCCTAAGGAATAGATTTATACTACAATTAGCATCTGGTGCTATGATGCTAATTGTAGTTATTTCGGTAATGCTTTATCACTATATAAGGGTTACCGTTTTTCAAAGTGTAGTTAATGAGCTAAACTATCAAGCCGAAGCTTATAAAAAAAATCCTCAAAATTTCAATCATTTAAATTCAAAAACATTTACGATAGAAAATCCAAACAAAACTCTAGCAACGATAAAAACAGACGAGCCACAAGATAAAGAAACATATATCGTAACGCAAAAATCAAATGATCAGAGTAAAACTTTTTTAATAACAAAACTCGATGAAAGCAGTTATTTAAGCCTAGAAAAAGATACTACGCTTCAAGCTCATATAGTAGAAGAAATTTTTATAGATATTATAATCGTAAATGTGTCAGCGATACTTTTGGTGCTTTTTTATGCACTATTTTTATCAAGGATGCTTTTAATACCTATAAAAATTTTGAGTCACAAACTTACAAATTTAGACGAGAAATTTCTTCATGAAATAGATATAAAGAGCCTACCAGATGAGTTTTTGCCACTTGGGCAGAGCATAAATAGATTAATCTCTCGCATCCAAACATTTGTCTTATACCAAAAAGAACTTTTTGTAGGCGTGGCACATGAGCTAAAAACACCGCTGGCTGTAATGAAAACAAAAAATGAAGTTACGCTTTTAAAGCTACGCGAGAGTGAAAAATATATCGAGGCTCTAAAATCAAATAATGAAGCTATAAACGGCATGAACGCGATGATAAGTTCTGTGCTTGAGATCGGCCGCCAAGAGGGAGCTCAGTTTGAAGAGCCGGTAAATACCGATGTCATAGGATTTTTAAAAAAACTTGCAAAAAACTATGAGATACTTGCAAAAAATGATGAAAAAAATATAAAACTAGACCTAAAACCAGAAATTTTAAATCTAAAAATACAAACTAGCTTACTAACACACATTGTGCAAAATTTTGTTCAAAATGCCATTAAATTTTCACCAAAAAATAGCACCATTACGATTAGCTCTAAGCTTATAAAAAATAAATTTATCGTCGAAGTAATAGATGAAGGAATAGGCATAGATGAGAGCAAAGATTTATTTGCCCCATTTAAAAGATATGGCGACAAAGGTGGTGCTGGACTTGGGTTGTTTCTAGCTAAAGGTGCGGCACAGGCTCTTGGTGGCGAAGTAGACATTAAAAATAGAAACGATAGAAGCGGTGCAGTCGCAAGCCTAGTTTTAAATATAAAAGGATAAAAATGGCAAAGAGAACCGCAGTAATCGACCTTGGCTCAAATTCTATGCGAATGGCGATATTTGAGAGAACGTCACGCTTAGCATTTTTTATACTAGCTGAATATAAAACAAAAGTGCGTCTAGGCGAAGGTGGATATGGCTCAAACAATGAAATATCCGAAAGCTCAATGGAAAAAGCGCTAAAGGCCTTTAGCGAATTTTCAAATATCATAAAAAGCTACAAATGCAATAAAGTCTTATGTGTTGGTACTTCAGCGCTTAGGGATGCTCCAAACGCAAATGTTCTAATTTCTCTTTTAAGAAAAAAGCTTGGTATAAATTTAAAAGTCATTGACGGCAAAGAAGAGGCTACTTTTGGTGCGATCGCAGCCAAAAATTTACTCCATAACATCGATAAATGCGTCACTATCGATATCGGTGGCGGATCAACTGAACTCGCCAGAATAAGCAAAGGTAAAATAATAGATACACTCTCACTTGACATTGGCACAGTTAGATTAAAAGAGCTTTTTTTTGATAAAAAAAACTTAAATAAATTGCCAAAATTTTTAGAACAAGTTACAAAACAGATAGATGAGCGATTTAAATGCCAAAATATAATCGCTATTGGTGGCTCTCTTAGAGCGATATCATCTGCCATAATGAGCAAAAATTTATATCCGCTCTCATCACTGCATGGCTTTTGCTACAAGCTTAGCGACGAGCAAGCCTACATCGAGAGCATCGCAAACGTTAGCGTGCTTGAGCTAAATAAATTTCCTATTAAAAAAGATAGATACGATACCATTAGGGAGGGTGCACATATCTTTTTGGCCCTAGCCAAAGCTCTAAATGCCAAAAATATTATAACAAGTGGAGTTGGCGTAAGAGAGGGAGTATTCTTAAAAGATTTTTTACGCCCTAGCCTTAAATTTCCGCAAAATTTTAATCCAAGTATCAAAAGTTTGCAAGATCGTTTTATATTATCATGCAATAAATCGGTCACAAGATATGCAAAAGATATATTTATGGTATTAAAAAAGCTTCACGGTCTAAGTGATAACTATCTTGAAATACTTTTAGTTGCTGCAAAACTTCACAATGTCGGTCAAGAGATTGGCTTTTATGGCGATCATAAAAACTCAGCCTATATAGTCTTAAATGCCTTAAATTATGGCTTTTCGCATGAACAAAAAGCATTGATTGCAGTAGTAATTGGCACAAACGGAAAGAAAAATATATATGAATTTGAGCGATATAAAAATTTACTTCCAAAAGCCGAGTGTATAAGATGGCTAAGTTTTATACTCTCACTAGCAAAGGCACTTAATCTAACCTGTGAAAGGCTGAATTTAAACTTCGAATTTAGTGGGCATACGCTAAAAATAGAAGGCGCAAAAGAATTTGCTATGGCAAAAGAAGAGATAAAAAAGATCACAAAGCCTGAAATTTTTGCTATTTCGTTTGTATAAATTTTGAAACTAGCTTTAACGCTAAAAATTTAAATTGGATGAGAATTTTAGCTAAAACTACTAAAATTCTCCGCTCATTTTATCTTTATAGTTACTTAAACTATTTTTTCGCTCTTCTAAAAATGAGCTTAGTTTTTTCTTGTTCTCTTCAAAAAATATAGCAAAATCTTGCTCGTTTTGTATCTTGTCTTCACCAAAGCTATCAAGCATTACATTTGAGCTACCAACTATCACTAAATAACGCCTATTTTCATAGCTTAATAGCATTAGTTTATTCGTGCGATCAAGATATTTTTCATATATTATATTGACGTTACTATTTTGATTTTTAAGTAGCCAGTTCATTGATTTTGTATCATTTTGAGACTGATTTCTAGGTGCTTTAAATCCGCCAAAATCATTACTCTTTGAAGTAATATATCTTTTAAATACATATAGAAATACAAGAAGCGCAATAAGCACACTTAAAACTATAAAATACCTTGAGTCTATATTCAGCATAGGCTCTTCATCTATCTTTGGAGTACCAGGGGTTTCTATTTTTGCACTAGCTTGAGGCATATTTTGTATTTGAGGTTTTGCATTTTTTAGAGTTACACGAATGCGAAGTCCAAAACTATCGGTCGTCTTTGAAGCATTTACGATAATAGCATCATTTGAGCGCAAATTTAAGACAAGCGAGTTTTGCTTTGGCTCTATCTCAAGCTCTTGAATAATCTTTGAGTTTATGTCTTTACTAGCACTTTGATCGTAATTTAGCGAATTTAATATCAAAGATGTTGTGTCTTTTTCGCGCTTTTGAAAGATATTTCCTTCATAAGGTGCATCAAAGCTAAGCATAATATCGACTCTATCGGCACGTTCATAGATATTATAAGTTAATAGGTTTGAAGCTAGAATTTGAGTTGCAAAAAGTAAGAAAAATAGTATAAATTTCATAAAAGTTCTTTTTTGAAGTACTGAATAACTGACTTTGAATCCAAAATTTCATTTATCCTGATGGCTAAATTTTTCTCATAAACCATTACTTCGCCTTTTCCAAAAATTCTATTATTTATATATAACTCCACACTCTCACCAGCTGGCTTTTCGAGGTCTATGACCGAGCCAGCTTCAAATTTCAAAAGTTCATTTATGCTAACCGTGGTAGTTCCTAGCTCAGCTATAAAATCAACGCTTATATCCATAAGCTCATCATAGCTCTTAAAAAGCCCTAGCTGCTCTAGCGTCTCTATCGCACTCTCGTCGTTCATTGTATGTCGTAGCCTATTTGAAATGTTCTATTTTTTATTTTGTATACAAATTTCTCTTTTAGCTTTATGCCAAAATTTTCAACTTCACCTAAAAATTCAGGCGTTCCAAGTTTATAAGCATTTGGCTCTTTTTCATTTAGTAAATTTTTAGCTTTGCCAATGATCTGATTTGCTATCTCTTTGCAAAGATCGTCCAGATCGCCACCATCAACATCTTCGTGACCAAAAAAGGCATTCATAAAAATTTTCAAAGTATCTTTTTTAAAAAATAGGTAAAAATGATACTCGCTCTTGCCCTTATAGACTGGTATACTAGCTCCGTAAAATCCTTTGCCCAGACTCTTGCCAAACTCTAAATCTAGCCCTAAAGTATCCTTGCAAAGATAGCTTGTAGCTTCATCTATAACTTTTCTCATATCTCTTCCTTAAGACTTGAAATGCATTTTCAATTATACTTTGGCTTTACTAAATTAGCTATAAATTTATTAAGCATTTTAAAAGAGTTTATCTATCTCTTTTGCTAGCTTTTCACCACTAAATTCGGCACAAAGCTTAACTATTTGCGTACCTATTATCGCTCCGTCAGCATATTTTTTTACTTCATTAACATCATCTTTGTTTTTTATACCAAAGCCCACAGCCACCGGCAAATTACTCTTTTTCTTAAGCTCTAGGACCAAATTTTTTATCCTATCTTCATCAGCCCTTTTTGAACCGCTAACGCCGATTGCGCCAAGAGCGTAGATAAACCCTGAGCCAAATTTTAAAATTCCATCCGCTCTACTACCAGATGTGACGCTGATAAGTGGTATCAGGCTTAAATTTAGCTCCTTGCACTTCAGAGCAAATTCCTCGCACTCCTCGCAAGGCAGATCCGGCACGATAAAGCCGCTAATTCCAGCCTCAACTGATCTTTTTAAAAATTTATCAACGCCGTAAGCAAAGATGATGTTGTAATAGACCAGAAAAACAAGTGGCTTTGTCACTTTTGCCTTACAACTCTCAAGCATATCAAAGACAAAGTCAGTATTTACGCCATTTTGTACCGTCTCAAAACTAGCTTGCGCGATGAGTTTTCCGTCAGCCAGCGGGTCAGAGTAAGGGATACCGATCTCAACTAGATCAAGTGTGCTCTCGTTCAAATTTTCTAAAAATTCCTTCGTTTTTTCTAGGCTTGGATATCCAGCCACGATGTAGCCAATGTTTGCCTTTTTGCCGCTAAATGCGCTTCTTACCTTATCCATAAATTTTTCCTTTTTCATAGCCGATAACTGTATTTATGTCCTTATCGCCCCTGCCTGAGACGTTTACGACGATGACGCTTTTTTTATCAAGTTTTGGACAAAGCTTCTCCAGATACGCTAGTGCATGCGCACTCTCGATGGCTGGGATGATGCCCTCCATCTTGCTTAAGAAATAAAGAGCATTTATGCACTCATCATCGGTCACGGCTTCATATTTTACCCTTTTGATGTCGTTTAGATGAGCATGCTCTGGACCGATGCCTGGGTAGTCTAAGCCTGCTGAGATGCTATGCACTGGCGAGATCATACCATACTCATCTTGCAAGACCGTAGTTTTCATGCCGTGGATGATGCCAGTTTTGCCTTTGCTAAGCGTAGCTGCGTGATAAGGCGTCTCTATGCCAAGGCCTCCAGCCTCGATACCTACCAAATTTACGCTCTTATCATCTAAAAATGCGCTAAAAATGCCAATAGCATTGCTGCCGCCGCCAACGCAGGCGATGACATAGTCCGCCTTTTTGCCATAATTTTCAAGCTGAGCTTTGGCCTCTGTACCGATGATGCTTTGGAAGTCACGCACGATCTTTGGATATGGGTGCGGGCCAACGGCTGAGCCAATGACGTAAAATGCGCTCTCTATCTCATTTACCCACGCTTGTATGGCCGCCGTAGTCGCCTCTTTTAGAGTTTTTAAGCCATCTTCCACGCTCACCACCTTTGCGCCAAGAAGCTTCATACGAAAGGCATTTAGCTGCTGTCTAGCCACGTCTGTTGCACCCATATACACATCACACTCTAAGCCCAAAAGTGCCGCTGCAGTCGCTGTTGCCACGCCGTGCTGGCCAGCTCCAGTCTCAGCTAAAATTTTCTTTTTACCCATCTTTTTAGCAAGCAGTGCTTGAGCTAGGGCATTATTTATCTTGTGTGCGCCCGTGTGGTTTAGATCCTCTCTTTTTAGGTAAATTTCATGTCCGTAGTGCTCGCTCAGGCGCTTTGCAAAAAAGAGCGGACTAGGCCTGCCAACGTAGTTTTTCAAAAGATCATCAAGCTCGTCTTTAAACTCTTTTGTCTTTGCGATGCTCTCATAAGCATTTTCTAGCTCATCAAGGGCAAACATCACCGTCTCAGGCACGAACTGCCCGCCAAATTTTCCAAAATATGCTTTACTATTCATCTTCTACCTCACACCTATGATCTTTAAAATTCTCTCTATCTTTTGCGCATCTTTTATGCCGTTTTCATCCTCGACTTTTGAATTGATATCGACTAGATATGGCTTAAATTTCAGCGCTTCTTTTATATTGTGCTCGCTTATGCCCCCAGCCATGCCAAATTTAAACTTAACCTCTTTTAAAATTTCCCACTCAAAGCTAGTGCCGTTTCCGCCGGCATTTTCGCCCTTACAGTCAAAAAGCGCCATGTCAAAATGCTTAAAATCAACCTCTGGCAAGCTATCTTTCACGCTAAAAACCTGCCAAATCTCAAGCCCCATATCTTTTAAATTTGCGCCTAAATTTTCACTCACCACTCCATGCACCTGAGCCACGTCAAGACCAGCAAACTGGCAAATTTCCATTATCTCACACTCACTTTGCAAAGCAAAAACACCAACTACTTTTTTGCCCTTGCTGTGAGCAAATTTCGCTATCTGCCTAGCTAAATTTAGCTCGACCTTTCTTTTGCTTTTAGCAAATATTAACCCTATAAAATCAACATCCAAAGCGCAAACCGCACTTGCCTCATCTAGCGTTTTGATGCCACAAATTTTAACTAGCGCCATTACGCTTGTGCCTTTATAAACTCTTCATAAAATTTATACGCCTTACCAGAATTTATCGCCTCTAAAACCATTTTTTTGGCCTCGTCTGGGCTCTTTGCGCCATCAGCCGCGTAGAGTGCAAACATTGCGTTAAAGACCACGATGTCAAATTTCGCCCCCTGCTCCTCGCCTTTTAGCGTGCGTATCAAGGTTTTAGCGTTTTCTTCAGGTGTGCCACCCTCAATGTCGCTGTGAAGCGTTCTTTTAAAGCCAAACTGCTCTGGCGTGATGCTATATTCAAAAATTTCGCCATTTTTTAGCTCCACAACGCTTGTTTCACTGCAAAGCGTGATCTCATCTAGTCCGTCATCGCCGCGAACGACCAAAGCGTGCTTTCTACCAAGGATCTTAAGCGTCTGGGCGTAGAGTTTTAGGACAGGCTTATGATAGACGCCAACTAGCTGATTTGTAAGGTTTAAATTTGGATTTAAAAGCGGTCCAAGCACGTTAAATACGGTTCTTATGCCAAGTCTTTGGCGCACTTCTCTCACCTCACCAACTAGCGGATGGAAAAATGGCGCGTGGAAAAAGGCTAAATTTTTACTGGCTAAATTTTCACGCTGTTTTGCCAGTGATTTTTCACTTTTTACGCCTAAAATTTCAAGCACATCAGAGCTGCCAGACTTGCTTGAAACTGCCTTGTTGCCGTGTTTTGCGACCTTTATGCCAAGGCTTGCAAGGATAAATGCAACTGTAGTTGAGATATTTATCGTCTTAAAGCCATCGCCTCCAGTGCCGCAAAGATCGATCATAGGCGTATCGTCGCGGTAAGTTTGCGAGTATTTTAGGATATTTTTTGCAAGCGCAGCGAGGCTTTTTGGATAGAGGCTCTTTTCGCTAATGAGCACCAAAAGGGCTGAAAGCTGCACGATCTCGTACTCTTTGCTGGCTATTATCTCGCAAATTTGCTCAAAGTCGCTATCATCAAGCGGGATGTTCTCTTGAAGCTTGATAAGATATGGCTTGAGTGAGCGAATTTTAGGCTCTTTTACCTCTTTTTTTGCCTTGTAATTTACAAAATTTTCAACGATCTTTTTGCCATATTGCGTGAAGTAGCTCTCTGGGTGAAACTGGATCCCAAAGATCGGCTTATCTTTAACGCTAAGTGCCATAACTACGCCATCATCGCTCACTGCGTCAGCGCTCAAGCTAGCTGGGAGCTCATCAACATAAAGTGAGTGGTAGCGCATAACCTCAAAGCGCTCAGGCAGCCCAGCAAAAAGTGGCTCTTTATTTTTCACGTCAATAAACGAGGTTTTGCCGTGTAGTGGGTCATCTAGTCTTTTTATCTTTGCGCCAAAACTAAGCCCTATAGCTTGATGTCCAAGGCAAATTCCAAGCACCGGCACGCCAAGATCTGCCTGCAAAATTTCTAAACAAACTCCGCTATCTTGTGGGTGCTTTGGCCCTGGGCTTAGGATGATCTTACTTGGGTTTAGTTTTTTTATCTCATCAAGCGTTATCTTGTCGTTTCTAACGCATCTAACCTCTTCGTTTGTGAGCTCTTTTACGTACTGCTCGACGTTGAAGACAAAACTATCGTAGTTATCTATAAGTAAAATCAATCTCTATCCTTTTAAATTTAGCGGCGGCTGTGCGGACTAAATATTATAAATTTAGGTGAGATTATAACTAAAAGAAATTTTAATTAGGCTTTTGTGCGGCTCTCGTAGGCTTTTAGGAGTGAGAGCATATCGACGTTTTCTAAATTTACACCAGTTGGCACGCCCTGGGCGATCTTGCTAAATGAAATTTCACTCATCCCTAGCTTATCCTCAACGTAAAGCATAAGTGCGTCAGAATTTAACCCAGGTGTAAAAGCAAAGACGACCTCTTTTGAGCCATTTTGCTTGATAGCACTTCGCAACCTCTCTATGGCGTCCTCGTCGATCTCGTCAAGCACGAAGTAAAGGCCGTTGTAGATGCCATTTTGCTCAAAAACCAAGATATCTTTTGGGCTCTCAACTAGCAAGATGACCTCGCTGTCCCTGCTCTCGTCGCTGCAAATGTCGCAAATTTCATTTTCGCTTAGCCCACCACAACGCTCACAGCGTTTGATAAACCTAACCGCATCTTCGATATTTTGCGCCAGCCTTAGCCCTGCAAAGCTATCTTGCATGCAGACAAAGTAGGCAAATCTCGCGGCTGATTTTTTACCGACACCTGGTAGCTTAGCAAATGACTCAGTTAGCTCATTAAATTTCTCTAAGCCCCTTTTCATGCGCGTTTTGCCTTTGCACGAAGTAAAATTTTAAAGACGTGATAGCCGTCTTCGTAGTCATAAACTAGTTCAAATTTTTGCATCTGGCAAATTTGCTCGATGATGTAAAGTCCAAGCCCCATGCCACTCCCAGCACTCACCTTGTCGCCTCTAACAAAGGCTTGTTTGTAGTAGTCGATAGGGTGATTTAGCTTTTTACCTAAATTTTTAACCGCTATAAATTCGCTATCGCAGATCAAGATGGCTTTCTTGTCCTCCGCGTATTTTAGGGCATTGTCTATCAAATTTTTAATCGCCAAACTAAAAAGCTGAAAATCCACTCTTAATATAACATCATCTCTAATATCACAGCTCACTCGCTCTTCAAATTTATCAAGCATGAGCATATCTTGCACCTGCTCTAAAATGAGTGAAAAATGGCACTCTTGATAGTTTAGCGCGTAGCTTTTTGAAAGAAGCTGCTCGACCTTACTAAATTCATTTATAAGCATCTCGAGGCGCTCAAACACATTGATGAGCCTCATTTTTTGGGTCTCATTTGCGACCATTTCAGAGACGATCCTGCCCTTGCCAATAGGAGTCTTTAGCTCATGCATGATCGCACGCAAAAATAGCTGCCTTGAGCGGATGAGCTCTCTTATCTTGCAAACGGCATTATCAAACTCAACAGCGACTTGTCCGATCTCGTCTTGCTCGTTTTCATTTAGCCTAGCCGTCATCGCCATTTCCATATTTCCACTGGCAAATTTTCTGATATCTTTACTAAGCCTTCTAAGTGGTGAAAGACTTCTAAGAACAGAAACATAAAGTGAGATGAGAAGGGCTGAAACTATCAAAAATGCGACCCAAAGCGGATCATTTACGTGTCTTGCATCATTACTTTCAAGAAGTAGCTGAAAAGATGGGTTTTTAATAAGCAAATACAAATCACCTTTATAATTAACCGATTGCACCACTCCAAGAGGTGTGTGCTGCGTAAAAACAACAGTTCCATTTGTAGCTATTGAAGTGGCTAAATTTTTATTTCCAACATACTCTAAGTAAAAATTTTTAAAATAATGTTCTAAATCCCTTGGGGGATTTCCGCGTTCATAGAGTGCGACAAGATAGTTCATCGCACTTATTTGTCTATCCTTTAGTTTTTCTAAAGCGCTCTCTTGCTGAATGTTTGCAAAGGTTACAAAGAGCAAACACATCAATGAGAAAGCTATGGCAAAGATAATAGTTATCTTCGTAGTTATGGAATATTTCATCCGATAAGCTTATATCCTATGCCTCTTACTGAAAATATATGTTTTGGGGCTTTTGAGCTATCACCGATTTTTGATCTAAGGCGTCCGATAATAACATCTAAGCTCTTTGAATCTTTATCTTTTAGGCTTTTGCAGTTATAAACTAGCTGTTCGCGTGATACTGAAAAGCTGTGTTGCTTAATGAGATAAGTTAAAATTTCATACTCAGCTGGAGTAAGCGCTAACGGCTCATTATTAAAGTAAATTTCGTGACGTTTATCATCGATCCTAAATGCGCTATCAACGACCTCTTCTTGTACTTCATTTGTCTTTTTGTATCTTCTAATAAGACTTGTGATACGAGCATACATCTCTTTTGGATCGTATGGTTTTGGCAAATAATCATCAGCACCAAGCTGAAGTCCAACAACCTTGTCACTAATATCACTTCTAGCTGAGCTTATGATAATAGGAATATCATATTTTTGGCGAATTTCTTTACAAACCTCAAGCCCATCAATGCCCGGCAAAGTAAGATCAAGTATTAACAAATCATAGTTTTTTATCCCAGCACTAAGTCCTAAATATGGATCTTCAAAATTCGTAACTTTTATATTAAAACTATCAAGATATTCAGATAAAATTTGCGCAAATTCTGGATCGTCTTCTATCATTAAAACATTAACCATGAATTATCCTTTTTATTAAAAATAGTAGAGATTATACGGCAAAAATGTAAATTCTTTTTTAAATTTAAACTTTTTTGGGTAAAATCCCATATTTAAAATAAGCTTAATTAACAAGGAAAAATGTGGAATTTGACTATTACGAAATCCTTGAAATTTCAAGAAATGCAAGCGGAGATGAGATCAAAAAAGCCTTTAGAAGACTTGCTTTAAAATATCACCCAGATAGAAATTCTGGCGACAAAGAGGCTGAACTAAAATTTAAACAGATAAATGAAGCTTATCAAGTTTTAAGCGACGAGCAAAAACGCTCTATCTACGACAGATATGGCAAAGAAGGCCTTGAGGGTCGATTTGGTAGCGGTGGCGGATTTAGTGCCGATTTTGATCTTTCAGATATTTTTGACTCATTTTTTGGCGGCGGTTTTGCGAGTAGTTCTAGACAGAGAAAAAGATACTCAGAAAAATACTCAGCCGATCTTGAAATTCCTATAAATTTGGAGTTTAACGAAGCTATTTTTGGTTGTGAAAAAGAGATAAAATTTGATCAAAAAGTGCCTTGCCCAACATGCAATGCGACTGGCAGTAAAGATGGCAAGAGCAAGACTTGCCAGTACTGTGGCGGAAGTGGCAGGATAACACGTGGAAATGGCTTTATGAATATCGTCCAAGAGTGTCCATATTGCCACGGAAGCGGTGAAGTAATAAGCGAACCATGCCCTGATTGTAATGCAAAAGCTTATAAAATCCAGCAACAAACTGTAAAGATTACTATTCCTGAGGGCGTTGATAGCGGTATGAGAATGAGAGTAGCTGGCAAAGGCAATATCGGTACAAACGGCGTTCAAGGCGATCTTTATGTAAGTATAAACGTAAAAGAAGACAAGCATTTCATTCGTCACAACGACGATATTTATCTAGAAATTCCTGTCTTTTTCACGCAAGCTATACTTGGCGAGAGTATAAAAATTCCAACGCTTCGAGGAGAAACTGAGCTAAAACTACCTGTTGGAGCAAAGGACAAGCAGCAATTTATCTTTGAAAGTGAAGGTATCAAAAGCGTAAATTCGCGTAAAAAAGGTAGGCTCGTAGCGCAAATTTCTATTCAAACGCCTGAAAAACTAAGCGATGAGCAAAAAGAGCTTTTAAATAAGCTTCAAGCTAGCTTTGGCATAGAATCAGGTAAATCAAATACCGATGAAAGCGTCTTTGATAAGATAAAAAGCTGGTTTAAAGGCGATGAGCCAAAAGGCAAAAAGAAAAAATAAATTTAATTTGTGGCGTTAAATTTAGCGTCACAAATTCTTTCAAAATAAATTTTATATATCCTAATTTTTACAAGTAAATTTCATACAAATTTTAAAATTTCATGAGCGAGTAATTTCAGCTCTAAAATTTGAGCTAAGCGTTAAGTGAAGCCAAATTTTAGTAGTCAATTCTTGCGAGTGGATGAAAGTTTTAAAATTTACAAAGCAATCTAGTTAAATTTAAACGTTTGTTTCTTTTGTTAAGGGGGGAAGAGGCTTGAATTACGAAGTCGCTCCCTTCCCCTTAACAATCCCCTAACCCCGACGACGTTAGAAGTGGCATGCCTCAGTACTAACGTACTGCATGCGTTATATTAAATTTCCAGCAAATTATAAAATTTATTATCGAGCATACCACGGCCCTAAATTTAGTGCTAAACGAAGTGTGGCCTAAATTTACTAGTTTGCTAAGGTGAGAGAGTAAGATTTTAAAATTTGCAAGAGAGTATAAATTTACTCAGTTGCAAGCTCCAAATAATAATCAAGCTGATCGCGTCTGATGATACGTATAAGGTTCGTGCTACCCTCAACACCCGTAGGGTGACCGGCTGTGACAAGATAAGTCTTGTCGTGTTCAACATATCCCTCTTCATACGCCTTTTTCATGACATTTGCTAAAAGTGAGCTAAGCTTTGTTTTTTCTAGTACAAGCGCTGGCGTAACACCCCAAGCAAGGGTAAGCATGTGAGCTGTTTGCTCATCGTGAGCGACTGCAATGATGTCGATATTTGTGCGGTTTCTAGCTAATTTTATAGCCGATTTTCCTGAGCCAGTGATTGAGATTAATGCATCTGCTTTTATGCGAACAGCAAGAGATGCGGCGCTACTTGCCACCATATCAGTCTCGTCAAAAAAGTCAAACTCATCAAATTTATTATATGGATAGATGCTTTGAGTTTGGATGATCGTTTTACTCATCGCCTCCACGACTGCGACTGGGTTTTTACCGATCGCACTCTCTTCACTTAGCATAACAGCATCAGTGCCGTCTAGCACGGCATTTGCCACATCACTGATCTCTGCTCTTGTGGCAGTCTCATGCTCTGCCATACTTAGCATCATCTGAGTTGCTGTGATGACTGGCTTGCTTGCTGCATTTGCCTTTTTGATGATGAGCTTTTGGATAGTTGGAACCTTATAAAATGGCACTTCTATGCCAAGATCGCCACGAGCCACCATGATACCATCACTCTTTGCGATGATATCATCTATATTTTCAACCGCATCAAATTTCTCGATCTTAGATAAAACAGCAGCTCTTGAGCCAAATTCTTTTAAGATATTTTTTGCCTTTATTACGTCATTTGCATCTTGCACGAAGCTAATAGCAACAAAATTTACACCATGCTTTGCGCCAAATTTCATATCTTCTTTGTCTTTTGGTGTGATGATATCGATGCCAAGAGCCGTATTTGGGAAATTCACGCCTTTATTTGAGTTTAAAATTCCATCATTTTCAATGATAGTTTTTACTATTTCTTTACCTTCGCTGACAACCTTTGCTCTTATAGAGCCATCATAGAGATAGACATACTCGCCAACTTTCAGCATAGGCAAAATTTGAGGCTGGTTTAGGCTTACTTTATAAATTCCGTTTTCCACTTTTTCACCGATGATCTCATCAGCATGGATACTAAGTTCATCACCGGCCTTTAGATAAAATGGCTCACTAAGCTTGCCAACTCTGATCTTTGGGCCGCAGATATCTTGTAAAATTCCTATTCTTTTATTTAGCCTTTTTTCGATATTTCTTATCTTGTCAATGTTTGATTTATGGTATTCGTGTGTCCCATGGCTAAAATTTAAACGAAAGACATTAACACCCGCTTTTACCATCGCTTCCATTGTCTCTTCATTATCACTTGCTGGCCCCAAAGTAGCTACGATTTTCGTCTTTTTTATCATTTTATGCCCCATAAATTTGATTTTTGCGATTATAACACATTTTAATAATGTAATTTTTTGTATAATAGTCAAAATTTCAAAGGAGAAGATATGAATAAATTTTTATTAGCGTCTCTTGGTCTAGCAGCTGTTGCTTGCGTTGCTATGGGAGATGATAAAGTTTATAAGCTAAAGCTTGCTAGCTCATGGGAGAGCACTATGCCAGTGCTTGGTGATGTGCCAAAAGAGCTAAAGGATAAAGTTGAAAAGATGAGTAATGGCAGACTTGAGCTAAGGATTGATTATCCATCAAAGCATAAATCACCTTTTGCAATGCTTGATTTTGCTAAAAGCGGTCAATACGACATTACCTACACAAGTAGCTATTATTATAAAGGCAAAGATGCTAAAACTATATTTTTTACAGCAACTCCATTTATGATGAATACTGACGAGCAAACAGCTTGGTATGAATTTGGCGGTGGTAAGGAGCTTGAGGCAAAAGTTTACGATCCATACAATATCAAAATTTTTAGAGCTGGAAATACCGGCATGCAAATGGGTGGCTGGTTTAAAAAAGAGATAAAATCACTAGATGATATCAAAGGTTTAAAGATAAGAATTCCGGGCTTTGGTGGTGAAATTTACGCTAAACTTGGCGCTAACATCAATACTATCCCAACTGGTGAGCTTTATATGGCTCTTGAGATGGGAACGATCGACTCAGTCGAATGGGTTAGCCCAGCTTATGATATGGCACTTGGCTTTCACAAAGTGGCAAAATACTACTACACAGGCTGGCAAGAGCCAAACGGTGAGACTCAGTTTTTCTTTAATAAAAAATCATACGAAAAACTTCCAGATGACCTAAAAGCGATCTTTGAAGCAGCTGCAGCAGAAGTAGCAAGAGATGCAAATACAAAAGTATTTTATTCAAATGTCGAGTACTGGGATAAAATGAAGAGCGAGTATCCAGACATCCAAGTAAAATCTTTCCCACCAGAAGTAATAGCAGCTCTTAAAAAAGCCACAAATGAGCTTCTTGATGAAGAGAGTGCTAAAGATCCGTTATTTAAAGAGATCGTTGAGTCTCAAAGAGCTTTCCTTAAAAAAGCAAGAGAATGGACTAAAATTTCAGACTACGCTTATATCAAAACAAACGAATAGTAAAATTTAGCAGGGATTTTCCCTGCTTTTATATTTACTCCAGTTACTTTCAATAAAAATTTTAATCAAAACGTTTTTATACAAGCCATAAATTTTTACAAAAATAAATACTGGTGGCTATTATAGATAGAAAATTTCTCTCATTGAGTGCTCTATCTTTGACTCATCAAGTGTATTGTTAAAAAATAAATTTAGCGCTAGAACTGCTTGATATAAAAGCATATCGGCACCATCTTTTACACCAAGGCTGCTTTGCTTGGCCATTTCTAAAAATGGTGTTTGCTTACCATAAATCACATCAAATGCGAATTTAGCATCTTTAAAAATGCTTTTTAAAATTTCTTTAGGTGCTGGTAAAAAAACATCCTTTAAGCCAGCAGAGGTCGAGTTAATAACTAGATCAAATATTTGCTCTTCGTAGTTATCCCAACTAAAGCATTTGTATTCATTTTTAAATTTCTCAAGCCTATCTTTGCTTCTATTTAGTATGCAAACATCAACGCCTTGTTCTTTTAATGCATAAGTTATGGCATTTGCAGTACCGCCAGCTCCAAGAACAATAGCTTTTTTTACATCTTTAAAATTTTTTATTGCCTTTAAAAACCCAGGCGCATCTGTATTGTGAGCATAAATTTTGTCATTTTTAAGCACAAGAGTATTTGCAGAGCCTATTTTACGAGCTATATCTGAAGCTTCATCGGCTAAATTTAAAGCCCACTCTTTATGTGGAAGTGTTACGTTTGCACCGTTTAATTTTAAGGATTTAAATTTATTGATTAATTCGCTACCATCTTTTAGCAAGACTCTTGTATAAAGTGCTTTTAAGCCCAGGTCCGCAATGGCCTTATTGTGCAGTCTCGGAGATACCGAGTGAGCTATTGGATCTCCAAAGACTGCGAATGTTTTCATTTTGCTTTAAAGATAAAAGCGTCTTTATTGATATCTTTTCTAATATCACCTACTGCTTTTTGAAGCGTTTTTTCATCAAATGGACCAACTAAAATTTTAGTCAGTTCACCAACTTTTATAGTCTTGTAGCTATATCCCTTAGCAGCGATCTTCTTCATATATTCAGCATTTGGATTAAATTTACTAGTCACAAATACTTGAACATAAGAGCCTTTTGTAGCAGGTTCAGTTTTAGCTACTTCAGCTTTTTTATCCGTTTTTTCTATTTTGGTTTCAACCTTCTTTTCAATCTTTTTATCTACTTTATTTTCAGTCTTAGCTGATTTTGCCTCGCTCTTTTTATCAGTAGCTGCGACTTTTTCGACTTTTTTAACTGGAGTATCTACCTTTGTCTCAGCTTTTTTTGCTGGTATTTCAGCAGGCTTTTCGATAGGCTTAACTATCTCTTTTGGCTCTTCAGTTTTAGAAACAGGCTTATTGTTTTCTTTATCTTTTAGCTTTTTGATCATATCTTCAAATTCATCTTGTTGCTTATTTTCAGGCACGATCGGTACTTGCTCAAAGAGCTGTGTATCGCCTTTTTTATTGTCTGAATTTGTATCAGCTATCGGAGCTTGTCTATCTACTGGCTGCTCAGCTGGTACTGGAGGAAGCACTAGTCTTGAATCAGCTTCATTTTGAGCTTGTGAAGGATCACTTGAATTTACTAGCTTCATAGCCACTACAATGATCAAAAAAAGTATAATAAGAGCTGCTATAAATATCAGAAGTTTTTTTAGCTTCAATCCTCTTGCGTCATCATCTCTTTCTAAAAGAATATCTTTTAACTCATCGTTTTCCACTTTTTATCCTTAATTACATATATTTTGACCAACTTGCCCCGCGCTCTTTTTGATAGAGCTTATAAGGTAAAGTTAGTATGTTAAATTCTTTTGGCATATCGATATTTGGAAACATTCTCCACTCTTTAGGCAGCTTCTGTGAAAGCTTTGCGTTGAGCATATTTGCTAGCTGGCAAGCCTCATTTAGCGTAGTGTGGCCTTTATGCACATAAAGATGCAGATGTCCTGGCGTCTTACTCTCGTAGGCTGTAAAATTTATAAAGCCCTCTTCTCTTAAAAGAAGCTGTGCTTTATGCCAAAATCTATCAGGGGTTCTGCCGTTATAGTCAAAGACTATATTTTCAACTTTATCGTATGCATTTATTAAAGAGTGCGCAATAACGGACTTACCCTCTTCATGCTCTTTCATAATATTATAGGTCAGTGGCTCGTTGATCTTTTCAAATTTATCAAAGAAAATTTTGCCTCTATATTCTATTTTATTAACGATCGTATCACGCTTGATATAGTAGTGAGTTGTAATAATCTTTATAAGTGCCGTATCAATACTTTGCATCAAAATGTCGCTTTATCATAGATTATAAATTTATGAGCAAGTTCAACTAGCTCAGCTTTTGTCTTTTCTTGCAAAGATGTGTTGTTTATATCGCTTAGCACATCAGCTATTTTGTTTGCTATTAGTTCAAACTCAGCCTCTTTCATACCACGAGCTGTAAGCGCAGGACTACCAACACGTATACCACTTGTGATAAATGGGCTTCTTGTCTCGCCTGGAACCGTATTTTTATTTACTGTTATGCCTGCATTTCCAAGAGCGATATCAGCGTCCTTACCGCTAAAATCCCTATTTAAAAAGCTCATCAAAATTAGGTGGTTATCAGTGCCACCACTCACTAGGTCAAAGCCTCTTTTTATTAGCACTTCACCTAATTTTTTAGCATTTGCTTTTACTTGTTTAGCATAAATTTTCCACTCAGGGCTAAGGTTGTGCTTAAAGCCAACTGCCTTTGCTGCGATGACATGAACTAGTGGTCCGCCCTGAATGCCTGGAAAAATAGAGGCATTTATCTTCTTAGCATACTCTTCGTTGTTTGTCATAATGATACCGCCTCTTGGGCCTCTTAATGTTTTATGCGTAGTTGAGCTTACGACATCGCAGTATGGGAAAGGACTTTGATGCTCACCAGCAACAACAAGACCAGCGATGTGGGCAACGTCTGCAAAGAGTATCGCACCAACAGCGTCAGCTATCTCACGGAATTTTTTAAACTCGATCTCTCTTGTATATGCACTTGCGCCACAAACGATCATTTTTGGTTTTACTATCTTTGCGATATCCATGACTCTATCGTAGTTTATGCGGCCATCAAGCTCGACGCCATAGAAAAAGCTCTCATACATCTTGCCAGAGCTGCTTACCTTTGCGCCGTGTGTTAAGTGTCCACCATGGCTTAGATCCATGCCTAAAATTTTATCACCTGGATTAAGTAAGGCGCCGTAAACGCCTTGATTTGCCTGAGAGCCAGAGTTTGGTTGAACGTTTGCAAATTCACATCCAAAAAGCTCTTTACATCTATCGATTGCTATTTGCTCGATCTCATCGACAAATTCGCAGCCACCATAATATCTCTTGCCAGGATAGCCTTCAGCGTATTTGTTTGTTAGGATTGAGCCCATTACTTCCATAACTTCTGGATATGTAAAATTTTCACTAGCGATCATCTCAAGGTGATCACATTGGCGTTTTAACTCTAAATTTACTAGATCGTAAATGTCTTTATCATAGCTTTGCAAACTCATTTTTCATTCTCCTTTATCTCATTTTTAAGTGGTCTCATCGCTGGGAAGAGCACAACGTCACGTATTGATTTTTTATCCGTTAAAAGCATAACAAGCCTATCGATGCCTATGCCCTCACCTGCAACTGGTGGCATGCCGTATCCTAGGGCTTTTACATAGTCCTCATCCATCTCATGTGCCTCATCATCGCCTGCGTTTTTAGCATCGATTTGCGCTTTGAAGCGATTATATTGATCGATTGGATCGTTTAGCTCATTAAAGCCATTTGCTAGCTCGCGACCAGCGATAAATAACTCAAATCTCTCAGCCACATCAGGGTTTGCGTCACTTCTTCTTGAAAGTGGACTGATCGAAATCGGATAATCAATAACAAATGTTGGGTGTATAAGCTTGCTCTCTACATAGTTATCAAATAGCTCAGCCTGCAAGTGGCCAAGATCAAGCTTCTCATTTGCTTCAAGGCCATCAGCTCTTAGTTTTGCTAAAATTTTATCTTTGTCATTTATGACATTCTCATCTAGTCCACCGATCTCAACGAGAGCTTTTTTGTAGCTTATTCGCTTAAATGGCTTACTAAAATCAATTTCCATGCCATCAAAATTTACAACTTTTTCCATATCTAGCTTGTCTAAAATGACATTAAAAAGATCCTCTGTAATGCCCATTAAATCGTGATAGTTATGGTATGCCCAGTAAAACTCTATACTTGTAAACTCAGGATTATGAGTAAGATCCATTCCTTCATTTCTAAAATTTCTATTCATCTCATAAACAGCCTCAAAGCCACCTACTATAAGGCGTTTGAGGTATAATTCAGGTGCAATCCTTAGGTATCTCTCGACTCCAAGGGCATTGTGAAAAGTGATAAATGGCTTTGCGTTTGCACCACCTGCTATTGGATGTAGCATTGGTGTTTCAACTTCTAAAAAGCCTTTTTCTTCAAAAAATCTTCTAATCGTACTAATAATCACTGAGCGTCTTTTAAAATCAGCTCTAACTTCAGGGTTCATTATCATGTCAAGATATCTTTGGCGATATCTTGTCTCAACATCAACTAGACCATGATACTTCTCAGGAAGTGGGCTTATCGACTTTGAAGCAAGGCTAAGCTCGCTTACATGCATAGAAAATTCGCCAGTTCTTGTTATAAATGCATAACCTCTAACATAGACGATATCGCCTATCTCTACGTATTTTTTAACGATTTTAAACCACTCTGGATCAAGCGTTTTATTACTAAAGTAAATTTGTAAATTTCCATCTTCATCTTCGATATTTGCAAAAACCGCTTTTCCAGCATCACGAATGAGTTTTATTCTACCTGCAAGACCCACTAGCTGACCTTCGGCCTTTTTCTCTTCTGTATCATTAATGTAGTTAAATTTTAGTCTAAATTTAGAGATATTCATATCTCTTCTAAGAAAATGCGGATATGGATTAATTCCTAAATTTCTTAGCTCGTCTATGCTTTGTAGTCGTTGAATCTCATGTTGGTTGTCAAATATCACCTTACTTTCCCTTTATATTATTTTTTGAGCATTTTTCACAAATTCCATAAAGCTGCATCATATGGCCAGTTAGTTTAAAGCCATGATCTTTTGCGATACTGATTTGTCTTTTTTCTATCATTGGATCTTCAAATTCTATGATAAGGCCGCACTTTCTGCATATCATATGGTCGTGATGTGGCTTTGTGGCAAGCTCAAATTTTTTACCTTGTGAACCAAAGCTGATTGATGTCACCATCTCTGATTCTTCTAGTAAATTTAGCGTTCTATAAACAGTTGCGATACCAATATTTAGCTCAGGGTGTGTCTCTTTTATAAAAAGATAAAGTCTTTCTGGAGTAAAGTGTTCGCCATTGTTATATAGCGTTTTTAGTAAAATTTCACGCTGTTTCGTGTATTTTAAACCATTGTCGCGAAGCACTCTTTTGAATTTCTCAAGCAACGCATCATATTCTAAATTTTCTATCATCTTATTCCCCTTTTGTGATATTAGAGTCGGTATTTACACTAGCATTTGCATCCATTGAGATAAATGCGTCAGTTTTATTTGTATCCATTGGTCTTGCCACTATCTCATCTAACTCACTTTTGATATTTTTTACATCAAGATTTGTTATCCATTTGCCAGTTTCTATCAAAACCGGATAAACTTTACTGTTCGCAAAATAAGGAGCAATTATATTATTTAGCGAAGTGCCAGATATTACAGCAACTACTGCCGAAAATGTTAAGAAAATTTTTCCACTTCCCATAACAAATCCACCAAGTCTATCCAAAAAACCAAGTCCGCTTACTGAAACTATTTTTGATAAAAATTTACCAACTAGCAAGCAAACTAGCCAAAAAACTAGCCAAAGAGAGATAAATGCGACAAACTGTAAAAATGAAGGATTTTCAAATTTATATATATTTTTAGTTATAAACTCACCAGATAGATCTGAAAATCTACTAGCTATAATTAAGCCGCCGATAAGTCCGATAAGTCCGAATGCTTCTTTTATAAGTCCATTTAATATGCCTTTTATGCCAAGCATCAAGACAAGAGCAATAATAATGATATCAAACCACGTTACTAAATCCATTATATAGTTCCTATTAAATTTTGAAGTTCTTGCTGGCTAGTTGAATAAGCTAGCGCATTTTCTTTTGTAACCTTACCCTCTTTTAGTACTTTCATCAAAGCCTGAGTTTGCGTACTCATACCAGTTTGTTGCTGGTTTAGCTGCATCTGAGAGTAAATTTGATGTATTTTGTTTTCACGTATCAAGTTTGAGATAGCCATATTGTTTATTAAAATTTCATGCACCGCACACCTTCCACCGCCTATCTTTGGGATCAGGCTTTGTGAAACGACAGCAGTTAGCGAAACACTAAGCATATTTCTTACTTGTAATTGCTCACTTCCATCGAAACTATCAACGATCCTATTTATAGTTTGAATGGCTGAATTTGTGTGAAGCGTACCAAAGACTAAGTGTCCGGTCTCAGCCGCCGTAATAGCCGTTGAAATCGTTTCTCTATCTCTCATCTCGCCCACAAGTATGATATCTGGATCTTCACGAACCGCAGATTTTAGAGCCCTTGAATAAGAAGTTGCGTCAGTGCCGATATTTCTATGAGAAAATAGAGCTTTTTTATTGTTATGCACAAACTCGACTGGATCCTCAATTGTAATAATATGCTTTCTATAATTTAAATTTATCTCATTAAGCATAGCTGCGAGAGTTGTTGATTTACCACTTCCTGTCGGTCCAGTAACCAAAATAAGACCTTTTTCACGCTTAATAATATGCTTAAAAATTTGTGGGGCATTTAACTCATCAAGAGATGGGATATTGATTGGGATTATACGAAAAGCGGCAGCTAAATCGCCATTCATGGTATAGTAATAGTTGCCACGAAAGCGGCCAATATCTGGAAGCTCAATCGCAAAGTCAAGCTCTTTATTATTCTCAAGTTCACTTTTTTGTTCATCAGTAATCAAAGCAAAACATAAATTCTCTATATCCTTGCCACTTAATACGCCAAAATCAATAGGTTTTAAAGCACCATCTACTCTTATTTGTGGCTCGGATCTTGAAACAAGATGAAGATCGCTTGCCTTATCACTCACAACAGTTTTTAAAAGTGTTTTTATATCGCCAGCAAGATTATTAAGGCTATTATCTTCTGGTATTTTTACACTTAAATTCTTTGCCTGAAGCTGTTCGATTAGATCCATATTTTTACCATTATTCTATTATTTTTGGTACAGCAAAAAAATGCCCTTCACGTGAAGGAGCGTACTTTAAGATCGTATCAATCACATCATTCGGCCTTGGCTCATCTTCTCTTAAAGGTGTGCCACCTTTTATAGAGCTAACTACAGCTTCATCGCTGCTTAGATCAAGTTCATTTAAAATATCAACAAAAGATACAATCTCGCTTAGTTGTTTTTTTACTTCTTCTCTTTTTTCATCACTGATTTGTAAGGCAGAGAGTTTTTCTAATTTATTCAAAAGAGTATCATCTATTTGCATTATATAAGTAACCTTATTAATTAATTTTGAGCCATTATATCACATTCAAGCTTTAATTTTGGGATAGTTTTAATTTAATTATGTTAAAATCTGCGAATTAAAATTTTTTAAAAATAAAGGAAAAGCGTTGGCTATAAAAGAAGATCTAACACAGATAAAACAAGAGATTGGTGCTCAAGAACAGTTTTTAGAAAGCATGATCAAAGGTGAGCGTTTCTTTAGAAAGTATAAAAAATTTATGATAATTGCCATTATTGTTGCTGTAATTGCAATTATTGGATTTTATTCGAACAAAACAATAAATGATAATAGAATTGAAGATGCAAATTTGGCTTATTCAAAGCTCATTTTAAATCCAAACGATGCAAATGCCTTAAGCATTTTAAAAGAAAAAGAGCCAAATTTATATGCACTTTTTTCACTTCAGCAAAAGCTTGATAAAAATGAGACAAATGGTATTAGCGAGCTTGTAAATTTAAAAGTAAATCCTATAGTAAAAGATATCATTCTTTCACAAAATGGTAATGTAAACAATCAAATTTTAAGCGAATATAGCACACTTTTAAAAGGTTTTGAGCTTTTAAAGCAAAACAAAATCAAAGAAGCAAATGATGAGTTTAATAAAATTTCACTCGACTCTCAACTTCAAACTTTAGTTAAAAATTTAAAACACTATCAGGGAATAAAATAATGAAAAAAATTACTCTTTTCTTGGCTTTTGCCTTGGCTTTAGTTTTAAGCGGATGTGGCACAAAAAGACAATATTTCGAGCCAGCTCAAACCTCTGGCAAAATTTCTTTGTCAAAAGATATGCCATCTTATATCAAATCAGCAAATGCAAATGGCGCCACTCTTGATAACGGCAATATTATCACCAAAAATGGCCTAAATACAAACATTAAGTTGCCTGAAAATTTTAATTTCTTAAATGAAAACAACGGCTTTATCATCTCAGCTAGTATAAATGGCGATCTAAATGTGACAGATCCTAATGGACGCAGCATTTATAGCAATAAATTTCCAACAGCAATTGTTGCTGCTTCTCTTGATAAAAACCTATTAGCAGCTATTAGCGCGACAAACCACATCTATCTAATAGACATAAATACCGCAACAACAATAATGGAATATAGCTCGTCTAATATAGCAGCAGTTGATTCAAGGGTCGTAGCACCATTTTTTATGAGCTCGCTTATCGTTTATCCGGCATTAGATGGCAAAATTTATATAGTACAAAAAGAGACTGGTAGAATTTTACGTGACGTGGTCGTAAGTTCTGAAAATTTCTTTAATAACATCATATTCTTAGGCGTTGAGGGTGATAACTTAATAGCAGCAACAGCAAAAAAACTAATCGTCATTAACCCAAGTCAAACGGTTTATTATGACGGTGAGATCAAAGATGTACTAGTTAATAACGATGAAATTTATATCTTTAAAAAAGATGGTACGATCGTAAGAACAAATCTTATGCTAAAAGAGCAAAATAAAGTAAATTTCAAATTTGCCATCTTCTCAGCAGCCACTATTATCAATAATAAGCTCTACGTAATCGAAAAAACAGGCTACGTTATAAAAACAAATTTAGACCTCAGTGGAACTGAAATTTATGAATTTAGCGATGAGATAAAAGATAAAAGCTTTATGGGCAATGGTGCCTTTTACTATGATAATGAACTTGTTAATTTAGGGCAATGAACCAAAAAATTTGGGAGCTTTTTGAAGCCAAAAAAATCCTTTTAAAAGATATCAAAGCACTTAATACAAGTGAATTTAGCACAAAAAAGACGCTTGATATCTTTTGGGGAGTGGACAATAAGAGCTTTTACAATCTTGTCTTTTTAAGAACAGCAAAAAGTAGATTACTACGCAAAGAGGCTTTGGAGCTTGAAGAAATTTCTAAAAAAATAGAGATGAAATTCCAAACAAGCCTAAGAAAAAAAACTATATTTTATAGCTCAGAAATTTGTTCTAAAGCCTTAAAAGAACTACAAGATAATAATTGGCGATGTTATGATTTTGTGTAATATAGGCAATACTAACGCTACATTTTTAGAAGATGGCAAAATCTCACGTATGAAAATTTCTGAGTTTAAAAGCTATAAGCCAGAAAAAAAAGTATATTTTATATCCGTAAATGATGAAATTTTAAATATTTTAAAAGATAATAAGATGTTTGTGGATCTAGAACCATTTTTTACTATTGATACGATATATCAGGGTCTAGGAGTAGATAGAATCGCAGCATGTTACTCTATAAATAATGGCGTAATCGTTGATGCTGGAAGCGCCATAACAGTTGACATTATGGCAAATTCTATCCATCTTGGAGGATATATCTTGCCAGGCATTTCAAGTATGCTAAACGCCTACAAAAGTATCTCGCCACGACTTGATATTACTATAAATTCACAAATTGACATAGATGCACTACCACAAAAAACAGCTGATGCCGTGAGTTATGGCATTATTAAACCGATAATAACTCTACTAGATAAGCTAGCCGGTGATAAAAAAGTCTATTTTACTGGTGGAGATGGCGATTTTTTGTCAAAATTTTTTAAAAATGCTATTTGCGACAAGATGCTAGTTTTTCGTGCCATGCAAAAGCTAATAACTGAAAAGAAAGATATGATAATATGATAACAGTAGCACTACCAAAGGGAAGAATAGCCGAGGCAACACTAGAAATTTTTAGAAAAATTTTTGGTTCAAGTTTTTTATTTGAAGATAGAAAATTAATCCTTGAAGAAGGAAATTTTAGATTTTTAATGGTTCGCAACCAAGATATCCCAACTTATGTCACTGAAGGTGCAGCTGATATTGGTGTAGTGGGGCTTGACGTACTTGAAGAGCACAAGCCAAACGTTGTAAGACTACTGGATTTAAAAATCGGACAGTGTAAAGTTTGCATTGGTATAAAAAACGACTCTGAACTAGATCTAAACCAGCCAGAGCTAAAAATAGCCACAAAAATGCCAAATATAACAAGAAATTATTTTACAAAACAAGCCGTAGCTGTAAAGATCATCAAGCTTTATGGCTCGATCGAACTTGCACCATTAGTTGGCTTAAGCGACGCGATAGTTGATGTAGTCGAGACTGGCTCAACCATGAAACAAAATGGGCTAAAGATCGCTGGTGATATCATGCAAAGCTCAGCTTATCTAATAGCAAATAAAAATAGCTTTATTATTAAAAAAGATGAGATTTTAGAGCTTTATAAAAAAATCAAAGAGGAAATTTAAAGTCCTTCTCTATTATCATAAAGTATAAAATTTCTCTAACGATATAAAGTCCGATTATTTACTTATAAATTATTTTAGAATAATGCATTGGTAGTCACTGACACACTTTTATATTAATTTATCTTAATAGATTGGTACTGACATACCAAAGAGCGATCTAAATATTACAAAGATAGTAGTTTCTGACGAGCTAAGAGCTAAGCATAAGCTAAAGCCTCATCACGAACATTTAAGCTTTGATTGTATTGATTGCCATCAAAAACCAAGGCGATGATCCTAGCAAATTTAAAGCGACCAGTGATAATGGCTTCTTATCCTATCATAAGAGTAAAAAGCTCTTAGCTGATGGACTAAAATTTATGGATACTCTAAAAGCAAATCCTCACAACTCAGCTTATGATGGTCCGACTTTATACTGCGATGAGTGCCACGAGCATGAAATTCCACAATGAATGTGGAGGGTAACACCTTGAAAATTTCAAAAAACTATTAGTGCTTATATTCTTTATAAGTAAAATTTTGGATTTTAGTTATTTTGCAGTTCATTATACACTTGATGATACAAGTGGGATGAATTCTGTATAGTTTGTCATGAGATGGATTCTGTGGTCATTGTATATAACGATGACGTCCACAGTGATAATGGCAAAATAGGTTATCAAAGCAAGATGTGTAGACTACCACATACCACATAACAATACCTCAAAATACGCTCTAACAGAGGCAAAGATGATATTTTAGAGGGCTGAGTATATTTCTTGATGCGATTGATTGGCATAAGAATATAAAAAATCGCGAGTATTTCGTATTTGATAATAGTGGCACTAGCTCCACACAAATGTAATAGATTAACAACACTTCAGCACAAATTCAAAAGATACATACTCACCACAAACAACTACTTGATAGTAATAAAGAACTAATGTGTGTAAGCTGCCACTATGATGCAGGATATAAGGCTAGCTTTAGAAATTACCTTGAATACCGAAAGCTAACATATAAAATTTATGAGAAGAATATGCTAGAGAAAAAGATTGATGCTAAGAAAAAATCTTCAAAGATGAATATAAACCTACAAAAGAAAAAAAGGAATTTTTTAAGACAAAAAGTCATAAAGACGCTCAAAACCAGCTGGTGGTATGGCTGGATAAGTCTAAATTTTCTATTCATCAAGCAAGCGATTTAAGTTTGCCTGTTTCTACTTCTTACATAAAGCTTTTAATACAAATTTATATTATAAAGATAGAGATAAATCTAAATTGGAAAAATTTATAAAAATATTAAAGATAAAATAATAAATTTTAGTTTTTAAAATTTAAGAAATTTGCACAAGCTCTTTGTTATCAAGCTTGTATGAATTGTCGCATTTAGCGGCTAGATCGTTGTCGTGAGTAACTAGAACAAGGGCAGCGTTATTTTCATTTATATAGTCAAATAAAACTTGCATCACTTCATTTGCCGTCTGCTTATCAAGGTTGCCCGTTGGCTCGTCTGCAAAGATGATCTTTGGCTTTTTAGTAAGCACTCTAGCGATACTCACACGCTGCTGCTGGCCGCCGCTTAGCTCGCCAACTTTTTGATTTATCACACTTGAAATTTTAAGCGCTTTAAGATCATTTTTTTCTATATTTTCGCCAGATAAGATGCTTGCAAGCTCGATATTTTCATAAGCACTAAATCCTTTAAAAAGATAGTGTGACTGGAAAATAATGCCAAAATGAAGCCTTCTAATGGCCAAAAGCTCGTTTTGAGAAAGCTCATAGATCGATCTATCTTGATAGACAACCTTACCAAAATTTGGCTTTAAAAGTGTCGAAAGTATGTGTAAAAGTGTTGATTTGCCACAACCACTAACGCCGGTTATCGCGATGCTTTGTTTTTGATTGAGAGTTAAATTTATATTATTAAAGAGCGTATAATCATACGCAAAGCCTAGATTAGACGCTCTTAAAATTTCCATTAGCCTATTTGAGCAGCAACTTCTGCAGCAAAGTCATCTACTTTTTTCTCTAAGCCTTCGCCAAGTTCAAAACGAACGTATTTTACGATCTCGATCTTGCCACCAAGCTCTTTGCTTTTTTCTTCAATAACTTGTTCAATAGTCTTTTTATCGTCCATTACATAAAACTGGCCTAAAAGTGTGAGGCGTTGGTCAAGCACTGTGTTATCAGCATAAAATCTCTCGATCTTACCAGGGATGATCTTGTCCCAAATTTTCTCAGGTTTGCCCTCAGCTTTTAGCTCTTCTTCGATCGCTTTTGTAGCTTTTGCAAGCTCTGCCTCGCCTATCTGGCAGCGGCTAGCATACTCAGGGATGTGATGAAGTGGCTTGCCTAAGCGTTTTAGCTCTTCATTTTCTTTTTCAAGCTCAGCACGAAGTGCGATAAATTCTTTCTCAACAAAATCTTTATCAAGGTCTTTATAGCTTATAACGCTTGGCTTCATAGCAGCTGCATGCATACATAAATTTCTTATAAAATCAGCTGCTTTATTTGCAACTTCTGCGCTTTCGCAAGCTGCACCGATAAGTACACCAACACGACCATTTGAGTGAACATAGCCATTTACCACGCCTTTATCATCAGCAATAATAGTCTCAAAGCGGCGCACTACAAGATTTTCACCGATAGTTGCGATCTGAGTTTTGAAATAATCTTCAAATTTAACACCATTTAAAGTGCTCGCATTTAGCTCTTCAACTGTTTTTATGCCGCTTGATTGGATGTGAGCTGTTGCGTCTTTTGCAAGTGCTTGAAACTGTGGGTTTCTAGCAACGAAGTCAGTTTCAGAGTTGATCTCACTGATAGTTGCTTTTTTGCATTTTGAGCAAACTTCAACACTTACCAAGCCTTCGCTTGCAAGGCGGTCAGCCTTTTTAGCAGCTTGGCCTAGGCCTTTTTCGCGAAGGATGTCAACAGCTTTTTCCATGTCACCATTTGCTTCGCCAAGTGCCTTTTTGCAGTCCATCATGCCAGCTCCGGTTGATTCGCGGAGCTCTTTTACCATTTGTGCAGTTATTTCCATTACTCTTCGTCCTCGCCAAAGTCTTCTTCACTCATAGCCTCAGCTACAACTGCATCTTTCTCATCTTGGCTTACTTCTTCGCCAGCAGCTTGCTCGCCACCATCTTGCTCAAGAAGTGATTTGCCTTCGTTGATCGCTTCAGCCATCTCTTGGCAGAAAAGCTGAACAGAGCGGATAGCATCGTCATTTCCTGGGATCGGATAGTCGACAACATCAGGATCGCAGTTTGTATCAATAGGTGCTACAACTGGAATTTTTAGGCGGTTTGCCTCTTGAACAGCGATTTTTTCTTTAACTGTATCAACAACAAATATCATATCAGGTAGGCTTTTCATATTGCGGATACCACCAAGAGTTGCGATAAGCTTCTCTTTTTTGCGGCGAAGCATTAAAGCCTCTTTTTTAGTTAACAAATTTATCGAACCATCTTCTTCCATAGTTTCGATAACTTCTAGTTTGCGGATAGACTGGCGGATAGTACCAAAGTTTGTCATCATACCACCTAACCAGCGGTGATTCACATAAGGCATTCCACATTTTTCAGCGTACTCTTTGATAGCATCGATAGCTTGTTTTTTAGTACCAACAAATAGCACTGACTTACCTTCAGCAGCTGCGTCACGAACAATGTTGTAAGTGTAGCGGAAATAGCGGATAGTCTTTTGTAGATCTATAATATAGATACCTTTTCTCTCGCCAAAGATAAATTTTTTCATCTTTGGATTCCAGCGGCGTGTTTGGTGACCAAAATGTACGCCACACTCTAATAAATCTCTCATAGTTACCATGAGTTTCTCCTTGTTTTAGGCATTTTGCCTTGAATTTAGTTTTATCCTCCACGACCATTAATGCTTTCGCACAACCAAATTTAGGATTGTCGTGTGTGAAATAAAGGGGGATTATACTTAAACTAATATGAATTTAAACTAAAGTTTATTTACTTAATTGCGAGTCTTCTTCGATTTTTATTAACTTAGCAAAAATTTCTGCCATTGTTTGTCTTTGTTCGGATGAAATTTTAAGCTTCTTAACATTTAAAAGAATGCTTACAAACTCCTCATTTTGTAGCGTTTCTACGCCAAATTTTCTTGCGTTTGTAGTGATTTTTAGCACAAGAGGATTTTTTGATTTAAAGTTTTCGTAAGGCATTCTTTCTCTACTTTCAAAATTACAAAGCGATTATAAAAAATTTATAATAAATTCGAACTCAAATTTATATCAAACTTTTATTCTTTTATCTCAAAACTAAGTGTCGTTTTTAACGTCTCTTTGTCACACTTCGTAGCATCTGGATAAGGTCTTTCATAAATCACCTCAAATACCCAAAAACCTGGCCTTAGAGCTAACACTTCAGTGATGCCTTGCTCATCAGCCACACCATGAAACGCGTGCTTATGGTCTAAAAACCCAGTAAAAGTACCAGTTAGTTTAGCTCGCTTTAGCGGCTTTCCATCAGCAAAAACCTGTAATTTAAAAGGCTTATCTACTCTAAATTCCGCTGGGTTTTGTAGCGGTACGATCTCGATTTTAACTCCAATAGGTTTAGTTACGAAGTCGTTTATTTCACCTAAATTTAAGACTCTCTTAGACGTTATCGTCATCAGCCGGCAAATCTGTATATCGCTTAGATCCTTTAGATCAAGCTTAGTTTTGTCTATTAGCCACTTGCCATCACTACGTTTTTTAAGCGAATACATAGGATTTTGCTGTGCTAGTAAAATATATGTGCCTTTGTCTAATCTTTCGCCCTCGTAGCGGTAGTTCTCGCCACTTTGTGTAAGCTTCTTTTTGCTACCATCTTTACTTATTACAGTAATTGGCGCAAAAAGATGGACGCGTTCGGCCATAATAGGCTCTAGCTTTGGAAAATCATCGCTATAACCCATGTTTGCGATAAATTTTCCTAGCTTTTCATCATTAGCTCCATCTACCCAAAACATATGTGCTTGCACCATACAAAAGGCTCCCGTTAACATAATGGCGGTCAAAATTCTACCTATTTTCATGATCTCCCTTATTGTTATTTTTGAGATTTGATGTCAAATTGTGGCTAAAAATTATTATATTTAGCCATTTTTTAGATCAAATTAAATATCAAAAACGTTCAATACAATTTAGCAGGCAAATTTTAACAGGCAAGTAATGAGGCTAAAAATTTACTTTTATTTTTTAGTATTTACCGATGTGGCTCTATTCATCACAAATCCGCAAAAACGCCCGGTCCTACTCTGTTTGCGGTATGAGAATAATTCATCTCTCTCAAAAGTACAACGAGGATCTAGCGATATTTGCTCTACTCCAAGCTTAGCAAATTCGTCTAATAAAGCTGCGTTTATATCAAATTTTCCATCATTTTTATATCGGTTAAATTCACCTAGATCTAGCTTGCCTACTTCGTAGTTTTGCACTTTGATATTTGCGCCTATAAACACGCATAAATTATTCGCACGGCAACCAAACTCACTCGTCATCAGCCCCACTGCATTTGTGCAAATTTTACTAGTAACACCTGCGCGTCCCGCATGCACAGCTGCGACTACGCCAAGATATTCATCTATTATCAAAACAGGCGCGCAGTCAGCGACTAAGACGCAAAGCGCCACACCTTTTAATGATGTTATTACACCATCACACGGAAGTAGATCATCGTTAAAATCTTGCAAAATTTCCACTCGATTTGAGTGGATTTGGCTCATAAATTTTAAATTAACAGGCATAATGCCAAGTGCTGTTGCTAAAATTTTACGATTTTGTGCGACCATTAGCGGATCATCGCCAACATGATCTGCTAAATTTAAGCTCTCAAAAATGCCCTCACTCACACCGCCAAATCTATTTGTAAAGCCAGCTAATACGCCATTTTTATCAAAGACGATCTCTAAATTTTTACGCATTTTATCCACCTAGTAAAGGCTAGAAATTCGCTCGACATCGTCCCAACTAAGGCCACTATCTTGCTTACAAAAAAGCTGCCTAGCTACGTAGCGAGCCAAAAGATCGCTTTCGATATTTACGCGTCTACCAACCTTGAAAGTGCCAAAAAGACTATCTCTAAATGTAATCGGTATGATTGTAAGCCTTATACCCTTTGGCAAAATTTCATTTATGGTTAGACTCACGCCCTCTACGCCCACTGAGCCTTTATTTGACATCAAACTCATAGCCTCGCGCGGCAAGTCGATGTAAAAATCAACCCCATTCTCATTCTTTTTGATATTTGAAATTTTACCGATAAAATCGATATGTCCTTGCATCAAATGCCCATCTACTCGGTCTCCTAGCTTCATCGCTGGCTCGATATGCACTCTTTCTTTTAAATTTTCAACCGCGATATTTGCCCTACTCTCTGCGCTTAGCTCCAAGCTAAAGCCATCTTCATGCAGCTTTATTACGCTCAGGCAAGTACCATTTACAGCAATGCTATCGCCTAAATTTGGACGAAAATTTGCCTTTAGCCTTAAAATATTTTGTGAATAACTAACAACCTGTGCGAACTCACGAATCAAGCCATTAAACATATTTTGCCTTTAAAATTTTTAAGGATTTTACTAAATTTTGCCTAAATTTGGGCATTACCATCTTTGATTATTTTATATATTTAAGTAGATAGTGGTAGAAATGGCGATGAATTTTTGGTAATCACACCAAGAATGCTAATAAAAATTTATTGGGTAACTCTAGTATAAATTCTCTACAAATTTTAGTTTTTTATTTTTTATAAATTTAGCAGTCTTAGCTTGTCTGCAAAATTAGCCACGTCTTGCTAAAATCGCGCGCCAAAAGATCATCCCTCTTTATCCACAGATAAATTCTACCCTCTCCGTCCCAGTCCATGTCGCCATCATCATCACTATCTATCTGTAAGAGCAATTGCCACTGGGCAACATTTTTCTCAAATTTCGCTATTCTTGGGTGGTGATAAGCGCTACCATCACCACAGCTAAGTCCATTTGCAACCAGCTCACACTCTAGCTCCATACCATCTTGGACATTATCGGAGTGCCCAAGGAGCTTATTTTCTTTAGCCTGCCAGCTTGGCTCAATAACCTCATGATAGGCCTCCCACTCAGCCTCACTAATTTTACTAAATGGCACAATCGAGCTTTGTAAATTTGGCAAATTTATCTCATTTTCAAAGCTAAGCAAGCGTGCGTTAAATGTAGAATTTTCTCCCTCTAAGCTCTCCGCTCTCCTACGAGAAAGCAGTCCATTATTTACATCAGAAAAGATCACTGCAAAGCCGTTTTTATCGGCAGGATCATAGCCCCAAACACGTAAATTTCTATCATAAAAGAGATAGAGCATTCCACTTTTTGGCAGTAGTGAGTCAATGTCAAATTTGCTAGCTTCAGTAAAATTTATCTGTACCACAAAGCTAAGCGCGCCATTTTCATTTGACGGCCATGCTAAACTATCTGGCAGATCTGGCGAGCCGCCAAATTTAGACGCTCCAACGGCGATATCATCGTCATTTTTAGCTTGCACATCTATCCTTATGGCATTTCTTGCTAGTGGCGATAAAAGTTTAAAAAGTTCATCCAGCCCACGTTCTTTACAACCTTTAGAAATTTTTGCAATATCCATATTTTCCTCTTTAACAAGCATCAACGTATATATGATACTTCTTACAATGCAAACAACGAAACAAATATCCAGCAATATCGCCAGCTTTAACAAGATGTTCGCGTAGCATTTTATCGTCATATTCGGCTCTTTTTGCATAGTCCTCAAAGACCTCGTCTGCTATACCCATTTCTTCAAGCTCTTTTGTTCCAACATCACCTAAAAATTCGCAATAATCATCACAACAAGCTATCCAATGCTCGCCCTGCCAGCTCTCGTAGCCCGGGGTTCTTCTAAAGAGTTCGTCATCCTTTTTAGCATCACTTGTAGTTAGTTTGTCAGTATCTTGCACAAATGTTGCGTCAAATTTCTTAGCAGCCTTACCACTAGAAATACAAGTAGGACAAAGATACGAAATATCTTTCTCGCAATAAATGCTACCGCTATAATAAACTTCGGTATCTTTGCCACAACACTCACACAAGATGCTCATATCATCTTTAAATGCGCCAGTTTTTAAAGGGTTAGGATGGTAGATAAATTTTGGTAGTGTGGAGGCTTTATCTTCTTGAGCCAAAATTTGACCTCTACTTTTTGGGCGAGGCAGCGCCCATTTATCATTTTCGTCAATGAATTGCACTAGATGGCCAAGTGCCTTTAGCTGTTTTTTATCACCTTTGTCATGTATTTTTAAAAGTAAGTCGTAAGCACTCTTTCTCATAGATAAAAGCTTATAAACATCGACTAAAACATACTTTGCGCAAATGTCATCACAATTTTCCAACTCTTCTTTAAACTGATAGAGTGCCTCAATGCTAGAAGCATTGCCATTATTTTTATAATATTCTTTTGAAAGAGTGATATATTTTTCTTGAAATTTATTCATTAATACTCTTTATGTAGATTTGACATTAACAATTTTAGTGTTTAAATCTTAAAGATATAAAAGCTAGTGTAAAAATTATGGCTGTTAAAGCGATTAAATTTATATTGATTTTTAAATTGTTTTAGTATTTTGGTAGATGATGCCACAAACAAATTTGATAAGTATTCTTATAAAATTGTTGTGACTATAAATTTATTCTTCAAATGCTCCGATAGAGAGAATTTTTTCTATTCTTTTTGCAACAAGATCATTTATATCAAGCTTTTCAAGCTCAGCTAGCTCTGAGATAAAATAATTTACAAGTGCTTTTGCAGCACCTTCTTTATCTCTATGGGCTCCATTTATCGGCTCATCTATAACAGCATCAATCAGTGATAGACTTTTTAAATCATCAGCTGTTATTTTCATAGATTTTGTAGCTTGTTCCTGTTTAGCTGGGTCATTCCAAAGTATTGCCGCACAGCCTTCTGGAGAGATAACTGAAAAAACGGAGTTTTTCATCATAGCGAGTCTATCAGCCACGCCTATAGCTAATGCGCCACCACTTCCACCTTCGCCAATAACAACAGCAATTATTGGAGTTTTTAAATTTGCAAACTCGAATAAATTTCTAGCTATGGCTTCACTTTGTCCTCGCTCTTCAGCTCCAACGCCTGGATATGCTCCTGGAGTATCTATGAGAAATAAAATAGGTAAATTAAATTTTTCAGCCATTTTTGCAACTCTAAGAGCTTTGCGATAACCCTCAGGATGAGGCATACCAAAATTTCTTCTTAATTTGTTTTTAGTGCCACGGCCTTTTTGCTCACCTATAACAACAGTCTTTTTACCTCCGATATAACCGATGTAACAAACTATTGCTGGGTCATCTCTAAATGCTCTATCTCCATGAATCTCATATCCATCAATCAAAAACGCATTAATATAATCAATAGAATATGGTCTATCTGGATGACGAGCAAGTTGCAAACGTTGATATTCGTTTAAATTTTTATATATTTTTGATATCTCTTTAGATAAATTCTTATTTAAAATTTCAACAGCATGTTCATCGCCTCTAATCTTAGCATTTGCTATATCTTCATCAATTTGCTTTATGCTTTTTTCAAAATCTAAATAATTTGACATCTTAATCCAACTTTTTAAATATCACGACGCCATTCGTGCCGCCAAAGCCAAACGAATTGCTCATAACAGCCTTTATATCAGCTTTTCTAGCTTTATTTGGAACATAGTCTAGATCACACTCTGGATCAGGAGTTTCGTAGTTTATTGTTGGAGGTATAATACCGTCTCTCATTGCCATTATAGATATAACAGCCTCGATCGCACCAGCACCACCTAGGCAGTGTCCAGTTTGACCTTTTGTTGAGCTAACTGGTGGACATTTGTCACCAAAAACTGCTTTTAACGCCGCAGTTTCATTCTTGTCATTTACAGGTGTTGAAGTACCATGTGCATTGACATAATCTATCTTTACACCTTTTGCCATATCAAGTGCTTGTTTCATCGCACTTAATGGACCTTCAAGTGTTGGTGACGTGATATGATGAGCATCTCCACTCTCGCCAAATCCAACTACTTCAGCATAAATTTTAGCACCTCTTGCAATAGCTGACTCATACTCTTCAAGCACAAGTGCACCGGCTCCTTCACCCATTACAAAGCCGTCGCGGTTTGCATCAAATGGCCTTGAAGCCTTGCTTGGCTCATCATTTCTAGTTGATAGTGCTTTCATGGCAGCAAAACCACCTATTCCAACACCACAAATAGTAGACTCAGCGCCAATAACTAGCATATTTGTAGCTTGGCCAATCATAATGCATTTTGCTGCTTGAGATATTGCATGAGTACTTGCCGCACAAGCTGTTACACTAGATAAATTTGGACCTTTTAGCCCATGATTTATTGAAACTATTCCACCTAGCATATTTACAAGTGCTGATGGAATGAAAAATGGCGAAATTCGCTTTACACCTTTTTCAAAATATGTAATTGAATTTTTCTCAATATTTGGCAAGCCACCTATACCAGCTGCTGAACTAACGCCAAATTTATGAGCATCAAACTCTTTAAAATTTGCATCAGCCATAGCTTCATTAGATGCTTTTATGCCAAGCTGTATGAAACGATCTACTTTTTTCACCTCTTTGCCGTCCAAAATACTATTTGGATCAAAATCAGTTATCTCGGCAGCAATTTTAACAGGAAAGTCACTTACATCAAAGCTTGTGATCTCTTTCACACCTGTTTTACCCTCGCAAATAGCCTTAAAAGAACTCTCTTTGTCAAGACCAAGTGCGTTTATCATGCCTATACCAGTTACAACGACTCGTTTCAATACATCTCCTTAAATCAAACTATGTAAATTTTAATTATTTACCTAGTTTTTCTATATAATTTACAACGTCTTGAATGCTTATTAATTTCTCTGCTTCACTATCAGGAATTTCTACTTCAAATTTCTCTTCTAAAGCCATAACTAGCTCTACAACGTCAAGTGAATCAGCGCCTAAATCTTCAATGATTTTAGACTCTAGTTTTACCGCTTGTGGATCTACGCTTAGTTGCTCTACAACTACGTCTCTTACGTCTTCAAATACTGCCATTTTAAGGTCTCCTTATAAAAAATGTCTGTTATCTTATAATATTTACGCTTTTATTTATTTTAAATTTCAAAACTTGTTGAAATTTCATTACATATAAAGTCCGCCATTTATTTTAAGCGCCTCACCAGTTACGTAGCTTGCGTGATCGCTTAGTAAAAATGCAACCGCCTCAGCTACTTCACTAGCACTGCCGAAACGTTTTAACGGGATATTATCGCTATAAGTTTTTTTCACCTCATCACTTAGCCCATGCGTCATATCAGTCTCGATAAAGCCCGGAGTTACGCTATTAAAGCGTATATTTCTGCTTGCACCCTCTTTTGCAAAGCTCTTGCTCATGGCGATTAGTCCGCCCTTGCTGGCTGAATAGTTTACCTGTCCTGCATTTCCCATCTCACCAACGATAGATGCGACATTTACGACCGCTCCAAAGCGCTTTTTACTCATCACTTTCAAAGCCTCTCTACATCCTATGAAAGCTGAAGTTAAATTTGCATTTATTACATCTGTAAATTCGCTAGTTTTCATGCGAAGTGCTAGCTTGTCGTTTGTAATGCCAGCGTTATTTACAAGATAGCTTAGCTCACCATCGCTATCAACTATCAAATTTATACCTTTTATAAACTCATCTTCGTCTGTCGCGTCAAATTTTATCACTGCAGCCTTGCCGCCATTTTGCTCGATCTCAGCCTGCAAAGCGTCTGCTATCTCAGGCTTTGAACGGTAGTTTATCCACACTTTTAAGCCCATATTTGCAAGCGTTTTTGCGATTTGTGCACCGATACCTCTACTTGCACCTGTTATTAGCACGTTTTTTCCGCTAAATTTCATAGATTCTCCTTATTTTTTCTAATTTTTCAACGATTGTAGCTTATATAAGCTTAACGTCTAAATTTTATCGTTTCTTTCCCACTTTATCTTTTTGCCAAAACCAAGAACGTTGCTTGTAAATTTTAGTTTTTCAAGATTTATGCACCAAATTTTTGGATCCATCGCTTTTGCATAAAAAAATCTTTCAAAATAAATTTCTATTTCATTTTCTTTAGCCTCTCTCATCACTCCTTGAAACTGCACGCCCTCTATCTTGCCAACGATCTTTGTATCAAGAGCGACCGTACCAGCAACGAGCTTTGAGTTTTTTAAAAATTTAACATGAGAGCTCTCGTCAGAGCTAGCTAGCAAAAGGCAAAAGCTTAGCTCATCAAAGGCGTAAAATGCGCTAAAAGCGTAAGGCTGTCCCTCATCATCAATGGCGCAAACACTTGCAAGATGCATCTTTTTTAAAAATTTTACTATCCTCTCATCCATCTAAATTCCCCTAAAAATGTCAAGAATGGTTTGAAATTTAAAGATGACTATGGCGATTATTAGCATCCAAAGCGTAAAAATAATAAGCTCTACTAAAGTAAATTTATCTTTTGCAACTTTTTTAAAAACAAGCATCGTTAAAAATGCTCCTAAAAAGCCGCCGATTAGCGAAAAATAGTGGATCGCATTAACCTTTACAAAGCTTGGCAAAAGCCCTTTAAAAAATAGTGAAAACATCAAAATTGAGAGCAAATTTGCAAGTATCAAATAATAGCCAACGACTGGTAAAACTGGGTAGAGCCTAGCAAAGCCAAAGCTTAAAACAGTGATAAGCATAAGCAAAAAGATCCTAGTCCCAAAACAACACATCGCCCGTCCTTTTTTGACGCATTTTACAAAATTTTGCTTTATGAAATTAAAATTTTGCCGATTTAGCCTCAAAAGGATTTAAAAATGCAAACAAATTTTTACTCTCAAGGAAGCTACAACAACATGAGCTTTTCGATGAAGACTAGCTCAGGCGATGAGATAAGCTTTTCGATGTATGACAACAAAAGTTTGGAGTTTTCAAGCCAGAAAAATGGTACTTCAAGCCAAAGAAGTCTTACTCTCACGCACGAATACGGCTATGAGTTTTTATATAAAGGAAACGGCATAGACGAGCAAGATATGAAAGAGATTGAAGAGGCGATGAAGCAAATTCGCCCACAAGTTGATGAATTTATGAAAAACGTCAAAGAGGGCGACAAGATCGCGGGTAGCAGCCAAAGCATAAGCGATCTTTCAAACAAGATCAAGCAGATGTTGCCTGACGCAAAAGATCTAAATCACAAAAATTTCATAAATGACAATATGCTAAAGATGTTTGACGAGCTTCTGGCTAAAAATGATGCAAACAAAAATCTACTAAGTGCCACAAAAAGGCTATTTGACACATTGCTTGATGAGAGCAACAAAGTATCTTACTATGCGTAAATTTAGGGCCTTCTGGCTCTAAATTTTTATAAGTGCTTCTTTCTCAAAAAAGAGGTGCGACAAGACTATCACAAAATAAAGCTGAAAAAAGAGTCCCACAAGCGGCACAAGCGAGATGAGATAAAACAAAAGCGTAAAAGCTATAAATTTTATCCCGCCACCTTCAAGCAGTGCTAGCTCAAATTTATCACTATCAAGAGTGTTTGAGCCAACGTCTATTAGTAAAAGTTTGTAATAGATATAAAAAAACGGCACGTTGATGATGAAAAAATTTAAGACTGGTACAAATAAAAGAGGTAGGCAAACGAGCAATATCCCAAGAAATTTCATGATCTCAACCATCATCACTTTTAGCACTCTAGCCGTGCTAGCCTCGCTTTTTGGAATGTAGTGATAGTGCCTTTTGTTTATCTCTTTAGCTACAACTGGCGTTAAAAAGCCAGCTACGATTAGGGCGATTACTATGCTAATAATTATCGTTAAAAAGGTACTTAAAACGTAAAAAAGTATGCTAACTATCCATTTTGTGGCACTAAAGCTTAAAATTTTAATAGCTATAAAAGAGAGCGCCGAGTTTGGCTCTAAAAAGGCAAAATTTTCGTTTTTAGCACTATCACTTAAAAGGTCAAATATCTCACCGCCGCCCCAGATCGTAAGCCACGCAAGACTAAAAATACTAAGGCAAAGTGGCAAGATGGATAGCGTTATAAATTTGGCTGTAAAAAAATCTTTAAAACCAAGGCGAAGAAGATTTATCATTTCACCTTTTTGTATTCATGCTCAAGTGCGGCGTAAATTTCACCTATCTTACTAACGCCATTTGACAAAATTTCGCTCATCACTTCATTGTCTTCGCGTCCGTTCCAGTTTTTCTTGTAGCTTCCCTCTTTATAGCCGTTGTTTTGGCGGAAGCGATTTAGCACGTTTTTGGCGATGTAGCATTCGTAAAGCGAGTACAAATTTACTCCACATTTTAAAGACATAGAGAAGTAAATTTTTAAAATATCAAATATATCGTAGTCAAATCCGCTACACTCATGTATAAGCATTTCAACATCATTCATTATCTCATAAATGCTCTCGTCTTCGATCTTTAGTGGCTCTTTGCAAAACTCACTAAATCCGCTTGATTGGCAAATATCATCGGCCAAAGTTTCTATATCTCCAAGCTGTTTTGATTTATAAATTTGTAAAGCTAGACTCATAATAAAGTGCCAAATATCAACAACTTCTATGCGTAAATTTTGCTCATCAGTCTTAGCATCGATGCTCTTCCAGTGCTTCCAAGCAAAGCTATCAATCAGCTCAGCGCACTCCATATATATGCAGCGCCTCCAGCTAATTAATTTATTTTTATTAGTATAACCATTTTCCCAGCCAAGCCCATTTGTCTCATCATTTAGGCTTTGCTGCATCTTTAACATCTCTAAAATAATCGTTCTTTCATTCATTTTAGGCCTTTTAAAATTTTAAAGGATTATAACAAAAAATTATTAAATGCCACGAGGTAAGCTTGACTTAAATCATTTTATGTATAAAATTTAGGAGCTAAAATAAGCAAAAATTTCAAAGGAGAAAAAATGAGAGAAAAAGATCTAGTGGTTTGCAATGTTTGCGGACTAAAAAGCAGCGATGATACAAATGCGGTTTTTATCCACGCTCATAAAAATGGCGAAGAAGTTGATATCTGCACCAGTTGTGTTCCAAGCGTAATCCATGGCTCAGGCATGGTCGTAAAATCAAACGAAGAGATAAAGGCCGAAATTTAAACTCTAGCTATCATTTGAGGATCTTGTCTTACAAGGTCTTCAAATTCTTCCGCGCTCATAGGACGAGATAAGAAAAGTCCTTGCACTTCATTACAATCAAGCTCTTTTAAGAAACGAATGTCTTCTTCTTTTTCTATGCCTTTTGCACCAACTTTTATCTTCATTGCCTTTGCTAAATCAATAATTGCAGATACGATTTGTGCATCTATTTTGCTATTTGATGCTTGAGCAACAAATTCACTTGCTATTTTTATACGCTTAACACCGTATTTTCTAATATAAATAAATGAAGTATATCCAGAGCCAAAATTATCTATGCAAACATCTATATTATTTTCTTTAAGAATAGAAAAAATTTTATCGAGCGTTTTAGAATTATTTGTCCATATTTCTTCGCCAAATTCTATTTCAAAAAGCTCTGGATTTATATGGTGCGAGCGTAAGCTAGAAACAAAATCTAAAACAAATTTTTCTGATTTACTTTGAATCTGTGCAACATTTATACTTATTTTTGGTATCAAGAGTTTTTCTTTTTGCCATCTATCTACATACTCTATGGTCTTTGAAACTAAAAGCGAGCAAATATCGTTTAAGATATCACTATTTACATTGACCTCTTTCATAAATTTACTTGCTTCCATCAAGCCAAATTTTTCTGATTTCCAATATAAAAAAACCTCTGCGTAGATCATTTTTTCGATTTTTAGATCAAATATTGGTTGAAAATATACATGAAGGTCTTCTTGCAAATTAGCTTTTTTAAGCGCGATCTCGATGCTTGAGCTTAGGTGCATTTCATTGCTAATTTTATCGCTATAAACCATAGGATTTAAAGCTGGATTTTTCTTGGCGTAATACATTGCCATATCTGCATTTTTTATAATATTTCTTGGATTTGCCGTACTATTTTTTGTTGCTACGTCTATGCCTATTATGCACTTAAGCCCAAAGTGATATCTATCTATTTGAATTGGCTTTTCAATAGCGTCTTTTAAGGCAATACCAAGATTTAAGCGTTTTGTATGACTATTTATCTCCATTTTTGCTAATACGATAAATTCGTCCGCACTAATCCTTGCTATGGCCTCTTGTCTATTGCAAACTTCAAGTATCCTTTTTGCAACTAGTTTTAAAATTCTATCGCCTATTTCATGCCCGTAAGATGTATTTATGCTTTTAAAACGGCTTAAATTTATATAATAAACTGCGATTTCCTCATCTTCAGAAATGCTTTTACACATTCTCTCAAGCTCATTTACTATAAAATTTCTATTGCCAAGGTCTGTTAGATAGTCTTTCTCAGACATATCTTGAAGTCTTAAATTTGCGAGCATAAGTTCATTGGTCCGCTCATGCATCGACTTTTCCATTTCTCTATGAAGATTTCTCTCATAATCTAATATTTTTCTGCTTGCAATAGAGCTTTTAACATAGTAATTAACAATAGCATTTACAACTAAAACAAAAAGTGAGATGAGCGCACTAAAAGATGTTAGATCTTCTTGTAATAGCAAAGGCAAAACTATTATTATTGGTAGCCATTTTGATCCTATTGAGATATCTTTATCAGTATTTGTAACATATTCGTTTTGGGCTTTTAAATGAAAAGCTCCTATCATTAAAAAGAAGAAAGGAACGATATACAAAAAATCTATTTTATGGCCAAAATTTACATTTGAGATCTGACTATAAAAAATAAATAAATTTAGCATCGTAAATAAAATGCTAGCTGATATAAGGTAAAAGCCACTAATTCTTATATGAAGCAAACTACTTGTAAAAATCTCACTTAAAGTAATAAAAAGTATAAGAAAATTTATGGCTACAATAGAGAGAAAAACAATATTTGATCTATTATTTATCATTGATGAAATATCTATTTCGTCAAAAATACCATATATTAAAATTACTATTAAAAAAAAGACACTTATGCTATCCATAATGATGGCTAGTTTCTCTTGACTGGCTGCAAATTTTGAATACAAAAATATACTAACGCCAGTTAAAATAGATATCATCGGCAACATAAAAAACACATCAAGATACGCATAAGAACTATGAGCCCGCAATAGCACATCTTGATTTGACACCATTAGTGCATCGCAAATAGACCATAAAAAAACACCAAAACATATTGCAAGCCAATGCGTTATTTTGGTTTTTACTTTATCCATTGAAGTATAAATGCCAAAAGTTATTATAAAGAAACTAAGCAAAATAGATATTTTTCCAATTAGATTATAGTCTAGTAAAGATGCTAATAGTGCAAATACGAATAGTGCTACAACTGCAACCAAGATCCATTTTCGCATGCCAGTTATAGATGATTTTGATAATAAAAAAATAGTGTCCCTCTCCTAAGAAATAGTCCAAATTATACAAAAATTGACTTTGCTTTTGGTTATAATTTCCCAAAAAATTTTAAAATTCACAAAGGTATCTTATGAAGTGCAATATCGTCATAAATGGACAAAATTTAATAGATTATAAATCTTTTATCTTATTTTTCTCAAAGGCGGCAAGAAAGCAGTATTTTATAAACACTTTTATGATATTTACTGAAGCCATCATAGCTGGTTTTGTTGCTGATATGCTATTAAAAAGTAAAATTTTTACTGTTATTGGAGCTGTTTTTGCTATATTTTGGATCATTTTTTATCCTATTTTTTTAAAAAGAAGTCGCATAGCTGCATTAAAAAGAATTGAAATTTCAGACGTTCAAAAGCAAATGAATTTTGAAGTAAATGAGAAATTTCTGGCTTACTATGAAGACGAACCCAAAGAAAATGAAAAATTTGACCTAAATAAAGTTAGTGAAATTTATGAGCTCAAAAATATTTTTATCATTTTTTTAGAAGAAAAAATTCATCTAATAATCCCAAAAGATGAAGCTAGCTCAAAAATGATAAATGAGCTGGCTAAACTTTGCAATAAAGATATTTTAAAATTTGAAAATTTTAGTGCAAAGAGTGTGCTTAAATAGCACTTATTATAAGCTTTTCAAAATCCTCTGCACTCATAGGCTTACCCCAAAGATACCCTTGCACCTCATCACATCCAAGCTCTCTTAAAATTTCAAGCTGGGTTTCATCTTCGACGCCTTCAGCAATAGTCTTTAGCTCCACATTTTTAGCCAAAGCTATAACGCTTTTTACTACGTCTTTATCTATATCATTTTTAGCAATATTATCTATCAGCTCTTTAGCGATCTTTAGGCGACTCATAGGATATTTTTTGATATAACTCATCGATGAAAAACCGGTGCCAAAATCATCTATGGATATGCAAATTCCTCTATTAGAAAGCTCAAATAACGCGCTTTGCATCATCTCTTCGGCATTTACAAGGCTAGCCTCAGTGATCTCAACATCTACACAAGATGGATCGATGCCGTATCTATCTATATAGCTTAAAAATTTAGATGCAAAATTTATATTATCAATCTGCTTTGGCGAGATATTTATGCCTATTTTTAGGTTTGTATTATATTTTTCATTCCAAAAGGCCATTTGTTTTATAGCATTTTTTGCCACCCATTTTCCTATTGCATTGATAATAAAGCTTTGTTCAGCTATTGGGATAAATTTTGATTGATCTACCGGACCTTTTATAGGAGAGTTCCACCTAACAAGAGCCTCTGCTCCTACTATTTTTTTACCTTCTATTAGATACTGGGGCTGAAATTTTAGCTCAAATTCTTCATCAAAGCTTATGCTATTTAGCAATATTTCTATGTAGTTTCTATCCTGAATAATGCTTTTTATATCACTATAAAAAACGTACTTTTCAGATGCATCTTTCTTTGCTGCTTCTAGTGCTGCTTCTGATTGCATGATAAAATCATCAGCTAAAATTTCACTAGTTTGTATCGAGCTAATCCCTATTTTCGCATCAAGTACAATTTTATAATCATCTATAACGATTGGCTCTGAAATAGCTTTTAGTAGATAATGTAAAAATTCCCTGCAATGCACATTTTCATTTTGTTTGATAACAACGATAAAGTCATCGCCGCCAGATCTTGCAAATAAGGAATCGTTTGGTGGCAATATTGACTCAATATTTAAAGCGAACTTTGCTATTACATCATCGCCGATATAGTGCCCGTACGAGTCATTTATCGCTTTAAAATGGTTTATGTCAATACTATAAATATCTATCTTTTCTCCAAGTGCCTTTGACTTTATCATCTCTTCAAGCCTTGCAATAAAATACTGGCGATTTAGAGCATTCGTTAGATAATCATATTTACTGATCCTTTGTAGGTGCCTATTTGTCTCTTCAAGCTCTTTTACTTTACTTTCTATCTGATTATTTAATACTTTTT